>JAUHWS010000075.1 GCA_030427295.1 bacterium
TTCGCCATTGTCTTCTTGCTGCTTGAAAAACGTGAGCCCAAGACCCTCGTCGTCCAAATCACTGACATGGGAATTTTTTACCATGGGGAGTTTTACCCCTTTCACCACATCAATTCGTTTTGGATCGTTTATCACCCCCCTTATATTCGAGTATTGTATTTGAAAATTCGACGCGGAAAACGACTGTATCCGCTAAAGATTGAATTGAACCACGAGAATCCTAGTACGATACGAAAGCTATTGATGAATGAAATTCCCGAAATTGAGGGCGCTGGGGAACCCTTTTTAGATTTGTTAATCCGGCTTTTAAGACTTCAATAAATGCTCAATCACCTCAAACATCATCGGGGCTTTGAACGGAATCGTTGGATTTACAAAAATGGAGTCGAAGCACCGACTCAGGTAGAAGAAACAAAAAAGAAGGTGGAAACTGATGACTACCTAAAACCTGAGGACGACAAGGAAGCCTGGTTGGCGAGCATTGAGCTGGAACACGGACCAGAAACGTTTCGGGCTGAAATTGATGCAGAATTAGCATTGCTAAATATCGATGACCCCAGCATCGCTGAAGGGGCCGAAATGAGGTACACCCGTGAATATCACCGCATTTTGAATAAACTTAAAACAGAAGAAGAAGTTAACAGAAGGAAATACAATCAGACGGCACGAGAAATTGTCAAAACAAAAAATAAACAGCGTCAGGTGGCCAAAAGTGACCTTGAAGATTGGCGCGCTTTTGAAGCCTTTGACACGAATAATAAAATGCCTCTTCCTGAGCGAAAGCGGGAAATGGATCAGTATTTTGGAAAGTATGTGCAGGTGTTGGCGGATCGTTACTTCAATGACCAACTTCCAGGAAACAAGAAGGGATATAAAGCTGGAGCGCGGGCACTGGAAGCAAACATGCAACGTTGGACCCAAAATCAGCTGAATGAATACCGGGAGCGGAATATTCCTTTGGAAGGTTATTTGAGATTGAAAGGTGCAATTGAAGGCCGTTTTGAGCGTTATGCTAATTTTGATCAGGATCCCTCGAGCATCAGCTCGCTTGATTTGCTCATTCTAGAAAAACAAATGGACCTCAAGCCTGAACAGCTAGAAAACTTTTATCAACTCCCCCCTGAAAGCATTCTCAATCGACTGGAGGATTATAGCTTACTGCATCCTGAGAAATGGAAAGAAGCCTCATACACCCTGGCTCACAACGTCATCAAAGAGGCTAGAAAAGAAGGCCTAAGAAAGGAATTTGTGGAAGCGGTCAATGTGCATCTGAAACCAGAAAAACCCGTCAAAACCTTTGTCCGGGCCAAAGCCATGTTGTTGTGGCATTCAGAAAGATTGGCCAAATTGGGAGCCAAGGACACGGTTCGCTTTTTTCAAAAATTCAGCAGCGAACTCTTTCATGTGACCGCTGCCCCTCAAGCCAAAATGATGGAAGATAGCCCTCTGAGGGTTCAGATTGGGAAGCAGTCAGACTACCTTCGGAGTGGAGAAAAGGAACCCAATTTGGATGAAGATAAAACCCTCATCGAATTTGTGGATGGGGGTGAGCGAAAGAGGCGAGCGATTTTGGCCAGCCCGCGAAAGCGGCAAGAATTGCTGCGAGCCATCAAAAAAACCACAGTACTCTATCCCAAATACACCAATAAGAATCTACCAAAGAACCCCGGTGAAACTCGGCGAGCCATCGATATTTCAAAATCAACCGACGATGATAAAGAGGCTCGACTTCTAGTCATGATCACTTACGGACAACAAGCCGAGGCCCTACTGGTTAAATACAGTCAGCGGCTAACCGAGAAGCTGGCTCAAATGGAAGAGCCAACGCCTGCAAATTCACCTGAACCGGATGTGGACTTTAAAAATACCAAACGCAAGCGTGCCCCACGCTTTCGACCTGGTATTTCAAGGGGGGGATTCACGGGGACGCAATTGGGACTTGATTTTGGAAAGTGCCTACTCGGCGTCCTGACAGTGTCCAATGTCCTTCGGGCTGCCCGGAGCGGGGAGGGTAAAAACTGGTTTGAACGAGGGCTCAACGGTCTTGGAAAAACCATCACTGATCCCCACACTATTTTTGCCGTCGGGGCCACGGTGGCGGCTCACAAAGCCAGTAACGACGAGCGACTTCTCAAATTGCCACTCATGTCACCGCGAGAACGGGAGGCGTTGATGAATTCGCGCAAACTTGAAAAAATCACCCAAAAAGTGGGCATCGAAAGACGGGATCGTTTTGTGACGAATATGGCCGAGTGGCAGGTCATCAAACGACTTAAAAAAACTCAAAAATTTGATGCGGTCATGAGCCTAGCCCATGAAAAGCAGCCGAACGCTCGCTACCATTTCATCACCGCTGATTTACTAGTTGACGCGGGAGTGATTGAAGCTAATTCTTCGCTCTATTTTGCCATCGCAACGAAGAAAAACACTACGCGGATGCGCTATCTGATGTATGAAAATTTTTTTGATGACCCCACTGCTGACCCGCACCACATTAAAGAAGACCTGACCGGTTCAAGTTATATCGCTGACGAATAATCCTCTTAATCTTATGGCTGATTTAAAAACTGGCCTACAATATCGAACTATACCCGAACAAAGCGGACCACGCCGCGTGCTGCCGGATGGACAGATAAAACCCATGAAAAAAGCCAATGCAAATGGCCCACAGCGAACGGAGGAGCAACTTGTCAGCCTCCCCAAGCAAGCGGCTAAGCGAAAAGCAATTCGCTGGATGTTGGGAGCGATGGGAATTACGGGGGGTGGCTTGGGAATTGGATTATCTGACTGGATCTTCTAAAACAAATGATTGAAAAATAAAAAAATGAATATCAAACGCATTACCAAAGGCCTTCTAATCAGTCTCATCACTGTTTTGCTTGTGAATATGGGCTTCACGTTTGTGGGAACGGAACTTGCTCCCACTGCTCATGCCGCAGCCTGTGGCTACGATGATGAGCTATTTGAAACCTTGAGTGCTGAAGCACAAGCGGATTTACAGCAAAAAGAATCTGATGGAAATTGTGATGCAATTGAACCCGCAACCGAAGAAGAGCTCAACAGCTTGATTGAGGACGCCGATATCAGTGATGTGAGCAGTCGAATTGGTCAATTGAATCCTCCCGAGGAACTTCCTGAAGAAGTCCAGTCCAATATTTTAAAGGATGCTGCGGAGGCCGCCATGAAAGCGCATCGGATTTTTGCTCCACTCATCAACTATTTTGCTTTTCAAATTGGAAACTTTTTAGGCAATGATTATATTTTTGCCGGAGAGATGGGGCGAATGCTTCAGCGTATTTGGGTGATCAGTCGAAATTTGGTCAACATTGCCTTTGTATTCATGCTGCTTTGGATCGCACTCAAAACCATTTTTACCCCCGATGGAGTGGGTGAACTTAAAAAAACCCTCGCCAAATTTGTGTTGGTCGTGGTGGCGGTGAATTTTTCGTGGCTAGCGAGCAAGGTGGTTTTGGATGCCGCTGGGGTGGCGACCAATGTGGTTTTTGCCATCCCTACGGGCATTTCTGACCCTCCCAATTTTAGAGAATGTGAAGTGAATGAGAATCCAAACAAACCTTTGAAAGGCTTGTGTTACCCCACTAAAATCTTTTCACCTGCCGACGCTGGAAGTAGCAAAATTGTCTATTGGGAAGACAGCCAATGTGATGAGGTTGAAGAGCGCTACAAAGATGCCTATGACTCGGAGGGGAATGAAAACCCCAATGCCAAAGAAACCAATAAGGAACTTTGGGGACGTACTTCGATGTGTGTGGAAAAATTGAATATTTTCAAATACGATCAAAACACTTCGACGATTTATTTGACTTATGGGATGGCGCGTATTCAAAATTTGATCGACGCCACGACAGGGTCAGATGATGGAGGAAGTGGTTTGGCGGTGGGGGTTTTGATGTCTATTGTGCTTCAAATCATTTATGCCATTGCTCTTGGTGCCCTGTTTGTAGCTTTGATCTTCCGAATGATTGCACTGTGGTTACTCGTGGCTTTTTCACCCTTTTTGGTCTTGACCTATTTGATGGGTGAAGGTGGCGGAGATGGTAGCGGTCTTAAAAAATACTTCAGTCTCGATCAATTCATTAACTGGGCCTTTGTGCCGGCCAAGGTGGGAGTCATCTTCACCGTAGCGTTTATCATGATTTCAGCAGGTCAGAGCATGGGTAGTGTTAGCTTGGTGCTTTTTGATACAGCCAAAACCAATAGTGGAGTGACTTTTGAATACTTCAAGCAAGACTCACTCTTTGCTGGCGTTGGATCGCTTCAAAGCTTGATCTGGTACATCATGGTGGTGGTGGTACTGTGGCTTGGAACCTTCAGCATTTTAGGTAATTTGACCATTATTGGTGGCTTCATGGATCGGATTAAGGAAGGGGGTAAAACCTTTGCAGGATCTTTGGCCAAGCTACCTTACGTCGCGCCGATTTTGCCGGGAGGCCGTTCGATTCAGCAGGAGGTGCGCACTGTCGACCCTTATTACAATGTGGTTAGTAGTGCTCGCGAATTTGAACAAGATAATGTGGGCGATAAGATT
>JAUHWS010000024.1 GCA_030427295.1 bacterium
TTGCATGACTGACTGACTGTAGCGGCCCACGGGATAAACCAAGGCTGTGGTGGACACTCCAAATTGATTTTTTAGAATTTCCTGGCTGTTTTGTAATTCAAAATTTAAATCGTCTGCTGAAAGTGAAGGGAGTTCTCGATGAGTGTGCGTGTGCGAAACGATTTCAAAGCCTTCTTTCAATAAATGCCGGATGTCATCCTCACTCAAATAACCCGGGGCGTTGATCTTTTCTGTGATCACGGCAATGGTGGCTGTCAGTTCATGTTTTTTGAATAAGGGATAGGCCTCCTCATAGAAGTCTTTGTAGCCATCATCAAACAGCAGCACGACACTATTTTCGGGCGCCTTTTTTCGATTCGTGATTTCAGCAATGGAGGTCGTTTGGATGTCATTTTTCTTCAACCATTCCAGTTGTTGATCTAGCAGTGGGGGTTCAACTGAAAGGTTGTATCCCAAGGGATCAGCGCCTCGATCGACAAAGCGAACATAGTGGTACATGACGACAGGAATGGTGTCCGAGCTGAGTTGGTGGGGTTTGGGACAATTTCCATTGGCTTCGAGTGAGTTAAAATCTTGACTTGCTTCACTCCCTTGATTGGTTTCGAGTCGGTAGATGATCTGAACCATTTCTTCTCGCGTTATTTGCTCACAAAAGCGCTCAATCGATTTGGGGATGGCTTTTTTTGAAGTCAGGTCCTCTACATAGGGTTTGTACCAAATAGAGTCACTTGAGACCTGCTTTCCATAAGCAATGCTGATGATTTTGGCTGCCTCGGCAAAATTGATGTATTGGTCGGGCAAATAGCGCCCGTCTCCCACCCCACTGATAATGCCTTCGCGCTTGCCAACACAAATGTATGGCGCATACCATTGATCGGTGGAGGTGTCGGAAAAGTGAAACTCCTTTGGGTCGCACGATTCAATTTCATTTGGAGTATGGATGGTCTCTACAATGATCTTCAGAAATTCCACTCGGTTGATGAAGAATTTTGGGCGGAAGGAATTGTCTTCGTAACCTGAAACGATATTTTCCGAACGGGCATACTCGATGGCATCATAGTTGCCACTTTCCTCATTGACATCAAAAAAGGCGTGAGTGGGGTGGGTGGTGCTCAAAAAGCTGAATAGTATAAGTAGGAGGTGTTTAGGTTTCATGACAATTCTGGATTAGACGTGAGTAGATTTTAAATGAATTTTAATAAAAAACGAAATAATGGTTTCCGGAATGGTCTTAATCATGTTTAAATTTGTTTGGATGTTAATCTTTTTATCATGAGCACTAAAAAAACCTATTTGGCCGGTGGTTGTTTCTGGGGAATGGAGGACTTATTTCGGGGTTTGAAGGGGGTTAAAAAAACTCAGGTGGGCTACACGGGAGGGAAAAATGATAATCCAACCTACGAATTTCATCCGGGGCATGCGGAAGCCTTAGAAATTGAATATGATCCTGAAGAAACGACGTTTGAAAATTTGCTCGATTTCTTTTTTCGAATTCATGATCCGACCACCCTCAATCAGCAGGGAAATGATCGAGGGGATTCCTACCGATCGGCGATTTTTTATCAAAATGACGAGGAAAAAAAAGTGGCTGAGGAGTTTGTTGAACGGGTGAATGAGTCCAAGCGTTGGCCCAACCCTGTGGTGACAACCCTCGAAAAATTTGAGCACTTTTGGATGGCTGAGGATTATCATCAGGATTATCTCGTCAAAAATCCAGGCGGCTACACCTGTCACTTCATTCGTTTTGGGAGCTATGTTCAGTAAAGACTAAATCCAACTTTGGTACCAGGTGAGGAGTTTAGTGCCCCAGAAAATGGTGATGTAGGTTCCCAAAAGTAGAAAGGGGACGAAGGGGATTTGGGTTCTGCGATTGAATTTGCCAATGGCCAATCCAATCAGGCTATAAAATGCCCCCGTTAAATAACCCAAAAACAAACCCATCAAAATCATGGGCCATCCCAAAAGCCCACCCATCAAGGCTCCTATCCGAATATCTCCCCCACCAATCCATCGTCCACGGGAGCCGAAAAAGAGTGAGCCGAAAAAGAGCACGGGTACCCCGACTCCCAAAGTTAGAGAAAAGGGGGTCATTTGCTTGAATCCAGCCATATAAATGAGTACAAAAATGATGGCTGGGATGGAAACTTCATCAGGGACTTCTTTGAACCAGAAATCGTAAAAAGTCAGAACCACAAATACAAAGGTCACTAGGAGGTAGAAGACTAAATGAGCTATGTTACTCCATCCTACTAAATGGGTCGTCAGTAAAAATAAGCCTGCCATACTGAGTTCCAAAATCGGATAGCGGCTTGATATGGATTTCTTGCAAAAACGGCATTTGGCCTTGTTGATCACGTAGCTCACCACAGGGATCAAGTCCAGTACCCCTAATTCGTTTTCACAGCGAGGACATTTTGATCGGCCCCACAAGATTCCTTTTTGACGAGAATGTAGGCGATGGATGATCACGCTGGCAAAGCTTCCGAAGGCTAGACCGATGAGGGCGATGAAAATGTAGATCAAAGCAGTTTCCATCAAACGAGTTGGGTTTAAGTGTGCATGATGATCGGAATGA
Organism: bacterium; assembly: GCA_030427295.1. Lineage (GTDB taxonomy): Bacteria > Patescibacteriota > Gracilibacteria > UM-FILTER-43-11 > UM-FILTER-43-11 > JAUHWS01. The sequence goes on from JAUHWS010000024.1 coordinate 2,576, forward strand.
TCATGGGTTCGCGGCGTAGGCGCTTGCGAATGAAGTTGGAAATATTTCGTTCCAGTTCAATTTTTAGATCTTTTAGGGCAATTTTGCGATTTTGTTGAGTGATGGTTTCGTAAGCTTTTTTAGCCACTTGCCTGACTTCTTTTGCCACGTCTTCCGATTCCTTCAAATACAAGAAGCCGCGAGACATGATGTTGGGGTCACTCACTAGGCGACGAGATTCTTCGTAAGCGTGAAAATGTACAACCAAAACACCATCATTTGCCATTACCTTGCGATCTTGAATCACGCGGGACCCAATATTTCCGAAGCCCAGTCCATCCACCAAAATATCGTTGCATGGAATTTTTTCTTTGGATTTTCGAATGCCTTGATGGCTGACCTCCAAAACATCTCCATTATTTTCCAAAATGGTTGGGATAGTGGTGGGGTCGGCCACTTTTTTGATCATTTCAATATGTCCCATGCGCATGTAGAGTTCCCCATGAATGGGCACATAGGCACGAGGTTTAATCAAGCCATACATCAGTTTCAATTCTTCTTGGTGCGCATGTCCAGACACATGGATGTCCATCTCATTTTTAGTGATTACTTTGGCACCTTGGGCATATAAATTATTGATTACACTCACGATGGCTAGCTCATTCCCTGGGATGGGAGTGGCTGAAATTACAACGGTGTCCCCTTCGCGGATTTTGACTTGAGAGTGCTCACCAATGGACATTCGAGTGAGGGCACTGAGGGTCTCTCCTTGAGCTCCTGTCGTCAAAATCAGGACCTGGCTGGGTGGCATTGAGTTGGCCTGTGGGGTTATTTTGCGCACGGTTCCCTTAGGATAAGTGGCATAACCCAACCGCTCGGTCAATTTGACATTTTCGACCATAGAACGGCCTGACAAAAAAACCTTTCGCTTGTTTTTGGCGGCGAATCCTACGATTTGATTGATGCGTCCGATCAGCGATGAAAATGAGGCGATGATGATGCGCCCGGTGGCTTTTTCAATGATGTTTTCCAATGTTTTAGCTACTTCTGCTTCCGATTTACAAAAACCAGGTTTCAATGCATTTGTGCTATCGATCATCAAAACATCGACGCCTCGGCTTCCAATTTCGGCAATGCGTTGAAAGTTTGCGGGTTTGTCTATGGCGGGCGAATGATCAAATTTAAAATCGCCGGTATGGACCACACTTCCTGCCGGGCTATTCACATAAATCCCCATACTGTCGGGAATGCTGTGATTGATGTGGAAAAATTCTACTTCAAAGGCCCCCAGCTTAATTTTTGAGGTTTCATCGACAATGTGAATTTTGGCGGCTTTGTCCAGTCCAAACTCCTGTAAACGAGTGGTGACCATGGCGGCCGTCAAATTGCTCGCATAAATGGGAGGGTTTCCTAATTTTGGCAAGACATGTTGAATGGCTCCAATATGATCTAAGTGGCCATGGGTGAATAGAATTCCTCGAACGTTGCGTTTGCGTTTTTCTAAGTATGAAATATCGGGGACGATATAGTCGACTCCCATCATGTCGGGTCCTGCGAAGGACATTCCCGTGTCTATTAAAACAATATCATTGCCGTATTCAATGGCATTGATATTTTTCCCTACTTCCTCCAACCCTCCCAGTGGGATGATGCGGAGCTTACCCTTTCGGTGTCTTCCTGCTGTTTTATGGGCGACATGGCGTTTGTGTGGAGGCGTTTTTGGCCCCACTTTTTTGGGTGCATGAGCTGTCTTTGGAGTGTGTTTCCCCCCCTTCTCTTTTGTGGGTGGTTTTTTCTTTTTGAACCAACCAAGCGTTTTTTTCTCTGTCATTTTCATTGATTAAATAAATACTAAGTGACCTTCATTTTCAATCCAATGTCTTTTTATTGTATCATTTATCTTACAAAATATCAATCTTAAAAACGAAGTATACCTAAATTAATGGCTTATATAAAACAAATTATTTGATTTCTATTTCTTATTTTAGGATTAAAATAGCTATCAACTTTTTTTCATTTCGAGATTATTCTACTCCTTTTTAAATGAAAGTGGCAAATTGGATATTTTTTTGGGAGCTGGTAGCTTTTAGCTGGTAGCTACTAGACTAGTTGGTATTCAGAATGATTCCATTTATTCCATCAGGACCTCCCCCTCACTCCATCAAACCCATCATATTGTTCCCCTCCCTGAGGAGGGGGAAAGAGATTGATGGATGAATAGTTTTTAGGGGGAGGTCCTGAGTGGAGGACTTAGGTATACACTTAGGTATATACTTTGGGTAGAGTTGGGTATATACTTTATTCTAGCTGTTAGTTTTTAGCTGGTAGCTGGTAGACTAGTCAGTATTTAGAATAACTTAAATTACCCCTTATTTAAGACAAATAGAGAGTTACCTTAACTGAATTTAACTATCAACTACTAGCTCCGAGCTCCCAGCTTATTTCAGAGGATAGGTATATAGATGAAGAGAGGGTGGGTATATACTTCCATCACAGGTTAGAGTTCCCCACATATTGTAAGGTTTCGGCGATGTGTTTGGTTTGGATGGAATTTTCACCTTCGAGGTCGGCAATAGTCCGGGCGACTTTGATGGTTTTAAAATAACTTCTGGCTGAAAAATTGAGTTGGTTGGTGGCTCGGTCCAGCAGATTTTTGGCTTCTAGGCTCAAATTACAAAATTGTTTGACATGTGAACTGTCCATTTCAACGTTTTTTTGAATGGAACTTTCTTTAAAACGTGCTTGTTGTAATTCATAAGCGTCGGTTACCCGAGCTTTGATTTTTTCTGAGGACTCAGCTTGATAGGTTGCGTTTGTCAGAGATTCGTTGTCAACGGGTTCTATTTTAAGCCGAATGTCAATCCGATCTAGCAAAGGACCAGAGAGTTTTTTGTAGTAGCGCTCTACTTTCCACATGGGGCATTGGCAGCGTCCTTTGAACTTTTCGACGTTGTAGTAGCCACAAGGGCAGGGATTCATGGCTCCAATTAGCGTAAATTGAGCCGGATAACTGATGGTGGCCCGGGCTCGGCTGATGGTGATGATTTTATTTTCCATGGGTTGGCGTAGGACTTCGAGCACCTGTGGCGGAAACTCGGCCATTTCATCCATGAATAAAATGCCGCGATGGGCGAGTGTGATTTCCCCCGGAACAGGGGTGGTTCCCCCTCCAACGATGCTCACTCCCGAGGCGGTGTGATGGATGGAGCGGAAGGGGCGCTTGCGGATCAAAGGTTGATGGGCGGGTAACAATCCTGCTACAGAGTAGATTTTGGTCACCTCTAACATTTCTTCTTGGGTCATTTCGGGGAGGATGGTGTTTAGGGCTTTGGCCAACATGGTTTTTCCGGCTCCTGGGGCTCCATTCAACAGGACATTGTGACCTCCTGCCGCCGCGATTTCCATGGCTCGTTTGGCTTGCATCTGCCCTCTTATCATGGACATGTCAAAGCCGCTTTGCTTGGATATTTTCGCAGTTATTTGACGGGGAATGATTGGGCACAGTTCTTGATTTAAATGAGCAATGGCTTCCTTTAAGTGACCCACAGGAATGATCTGAATGCTTTTGATAATGGAGGCTTCTTGGGCGTTTTCCTTGGGAACAAAGAGGCGCTTGAAGCCCCTTTTTTTGGCGAATTCAGTGGTGGCTAATACCCCAGATACGGGCCTAATCGCTCCGTCTAGGGCTAACTCTCCGATAAATATGGTTTCTTTAAAATCAGGGGGGTCAATTATCCCAGAATAAACGGATAGTCCTAAGGCCATGGGTAGATCATAACGGGCTCCGGCTTTTTTTAAGTTGGCGGGTGCTAGGTTAATAATGATGCGCCCTCGTGGGAGACGAATGTTACAATTTTTGACGGCACTCATCACACGTTCTTTGGCCTCTTGAACTGCGGCATCGGGTAGGCCTACGATGGAAAAAGCGGGCATGGCTAGTCGGGTGTCGACTTCGATTTCAACCAATTGTCCTTCTAATCCGGATAGGGCAACGCTGTGAATTTTGGATAACATAGTATTTCATTTTGAACCCGGATTCGTTGATAAAAGTTAAGACTTCCTTATACGCTAGCTGGAGGGATTTGTCAATTTGACGAAGGTTGTTTATAATGGTTTAGATGGAAATATTTGACGAAACATTCATGGTTCGAGCCTTGCAATTGGCTCAAAAAGGAGGGCGGGCGGTGGCACCAAACCCCATGGTGGGTGCTGTAATTGTCAAGGATGGAACAATTATTGGTGAAGGGTACCACGAGCAGTTTGGTGGTCCTCATGCGGAGGTGAATGCGATTGCGTCTGTTAAAAATAAGGAGGATCTTGAGGGGGCGACGATTTATGTGACGCTTGAGCCTTGTCGACATCAGGGTAAAACCCCACCTTGTTTGGATCTTGTCGAATCTGTTGGGATCAAGCAGGTGATTTCAGGATCAATGGATCCGCTTCATGGCCGGGAGGTTGATCGAGCGGATCAGGGGTTGCACTGCACATCTCACACCTCACACCGATTTTTCGAGGGTGAATTGGCTGTTAAATGCCAGCATCTCAACCGATTTTTTTTCACGTGGGCCACACAGAAGCGACCTTATATTACGGTTAAAATTGCCACTTCTGCCGATGGATTTGTGACAGGAAAAGGTGGTCAAATGGTTCACTTTACCTCGCCTGAGCAAGATTGTTATGTGCATGAACTTAGGGCTCAGCATCAGGCGATCATGGTGGGTAGCAATACGGTTTTGGCAGACGATTCTCATCTGGGTGTTCGCCATGTGATGGGGGGGGATCCCCTTCGCATTGTTTTGGACTCAAAAAAACGTGTCCCTCAAACGGCGCAGGTATTTCGGGATGGCAATGTGATGCATGTTACTACACGACAGCCTTTTTTAGAACTGTTCAAGGATTTGGCGAAACGGGGAATCGCATCGGTTTTGGTGGAGCCGGGTCCGACGCTTTATACTCTTCTTAAAAAGGAAAATTTGGTGGATGAGTTGATTATTTTGAAAGGTAAAAAGAGGTTGGGAGAAGGTTTGGGTATTGAATTTTAATTCCATCATCTTTTTGACTGGAAAAAAATCCCATTTTTTGGCAGAATACTCGGGCAGTCATTTTGTCTGAAACGCGCGGAGAGATACTCAAGTGGCTGAAGAGGCGGCTTTGCTAAAGCTGTAGGGGGATATTAATCCCCGCGGGGGTTCGAATCCCCCTCTCTCCGCCATCGCAAAAATGGGCTACTGCTTTCGAATGAGTCGCTGCTCGCGTCTCCTTCTTCAGCATCCGCACATTTTTGCTCCTTCCCCACAAAATACTGCTCGTCTCTTTCAGCTTCGCTTCAAGATTCCTGCGCTCGCATTTTGTGGGGACCCCTTATGGGCTACTGCTTTCGAATGAGTCGCTGCTCGCGTCTCCTTCTTCAGCATCCGCACATTTTTGCTCCTTCCCCACAAAATTCACTCACTTCTCACTGCGTTCGAATCTCGTTGCCCATTTTGTGGGGCCCTTTTTATTGCTGCTTAATCATGGATTCTTTACAATATCTTTATTTCATGCTTTAATTTACTTAAAATTAACTCAAAATGTTCATGGTTGTATTTTCACTTCGTCGTAAACGGTTGTTGATGGTTGTTTTGGCTTTATTTCTGAGTGTGTTTTTGGTCACCTGTAGTGCGGTTTCTTCTCGTGAAAAGCAAGTCAAAGAGGCTGTTGATATGGCGGCTGATTACTTGATGGATACAGTGCAAGACGATGGCATGTTTGTTTACCGGGTGAACATGAATCCTGAGGTGAATGTGAGCGAGAAGTATAATATGCTTCGTCATGCAGGAACGATTTATTCGATGGCGAGTTATTATCAGCGTGAACCAAATGAGGAGCTACTTTCTGCGATTGAAAAAGCAGGAGCTTATCTAAGAGATGAATCTATTGCGCCAATTGAAGATGGCGAAGGTGTGTTGGCGGTGTGGTCTTACAATGATGTCAATCGTTCAGGTAGTCCTGATCAGGTTAAGTTAGGCGGGACGGGTCTTGGCTTAGTGGCGTTGATGAGCATTGAACAGATTGAACCTGGCTTTACTCCTTTGGAAGATTTACAAGCGCTGGGTCGTTCCATCATTTTTATGCAAAAAGAGGATGGGAGTTTTTATTCGAAATATGTTCCGTCTCAGGGGGGGCTACAGGATGAATGGACGTCTCTTTATTATCCGGGCGAAGCAGCTTTGGGTCTTATGATGCTTTATGAAAATGATCCTTCAGAAGAATGGCTTAATGCGGCTTCAAAAGTGCTTGAATATTTGGCAATCAGTCGCCAGGGACAGGTGAATGTGCCGGCGGATCATTGGGCTTTGTTGGCGACTGCTAAGCTACTCAGCTTAGATAATGTGGATGAATTGCCAGTGTCTAGAGACTTACTTATTGAGCATGCGATTCAAATCACGAAAGTGATTTTGGATGATCAAGTGCTTGAGGCGGATGATCCTATGTATGTGGGAGGATTCACCTGGGATGGCCGTACCACGCCGACTGCTACTCGTTTGGAGGGACTTCAAGCTGTCCTTACTTTTTTGCCCGTGGATGAAGTTGAGTTGAGAGGGCAAATTGAATCTGCTGTTGAGACAGGAATTGATTTTTTATTAGCCTCTCAGGTTATGGCTGATGAGTTTGATGGCCAATTTGAAGGAGCTATCCCTCGAGCTATTGATTTTGTAAGTGACGAGGCATATGAGGCTGATGATTTCAATCGTCGGGCGACGGAGGTTCGAATTGACTATGTGCAGCATGCTCTTAGTGCGATGATTCAATATTTAGAGTGGTATGAGTCCAGCTAGATCATTTATTTTTTAATTAACCATGTTTTGAAACACGATATTTACAAAAAAGATTTAACTTTAGTTGGGGTACTTGTTCAAGCTTGGGATGTTTTTACTAAAAACATTTGGTTGGTTTTGGGTACGGCGTTGATTTTTGTATTACCAGTCAATATTTTGCTTTATTTTGAGCCTCTATCCAATCAAAGGGATGGATATTATTTTTTGATTCAATTGTTGAATATTGTATTTTCTTTGGGATCTGTATTGGCTTTTGCTTCTTTGGCTAAACAATATTTTGATGGAAAAAAGCCAACATTGATTCGTTCATTAAAAGACGCCATTTTGCGTTTTGGGCAGGCTTTTTTGACCTTGATTCTGATGTTGTTTGGGATTTTTATGACACTTGTTCCAGCTTTTTTTTCTTACACACTCAATACCTTTTCGGATGGGGCTTTGGCTGATCATTTATGGTATCTCATTCTTCATTTAGCCATGGTGGTGCTTTCTGGAATCGCCTTTATTTTTTACTATGTTTCTTGGTCTTTTTCATTTTTTGTTGTTATGTTAAACAAAAAATCTTTTTTTAGGGCCATGCATCATAGTCAGGCGGTCATTCTGGGACGATGGTGGAAGGTGTTTGGCTATAAATTGGTTTATGGATTGATCGCTTTTTCAGTTGGATTTTTGATGGGTTTCATTGTTTATTTTGTACTGCCTGAATCTATCTATCTCGAATACATTCTGAATGTGCTGGTGGCTTTTGCAACGAGCTACTTTATTCTGGTTGCGGTGGTGTTTTATTTGAATTTGGAGGCGTCGACGAAGAAGTCACTGCTTAAATAGTTACGAATTACGAGTTGTTTTTTGAGCTGTTAGCTTTTAGCTGGTGGCTGCTAGACTAGTCGGTATTCAGAATCATTCCATTCATTCCATCAGGACCTCCCCCTTTACTCCATCAAACCCATCTTATTGTTCCCCTCCACAGGGAGGGGGAAAGGGATTAGTGGATGAATCACTTTTAGGGGGGGTCCTGAATGGGGGTAGGTATATACTTTGAGTTGAGGTTAGTATATACTTTCGTCTCAATTACGAATTACAAGTTACGAATTACGAATTAAATCGCAATGTCTAAAACCTCAATTCTTAAACATTATTTTGAATATTGATGGCTTAAATAAAACAAATTCAAGTTAATTTAGACATTAGAAATTCAAGTTTAGAATTTGTTCGGAAAGTACTGATAAGTACTGGTGTGAATTGGAATGAATTTAGACATGGGTATATAGTTGGGAAGAAGGTGAGTATATACTTCAAAAAACCCTAGATCCTGTTTGAAAAAAAATATAAGATACAAACCATGAAAATCATTTCCTTTGAAGACTTTATTCGGCGTTATTATTCTGGGGAGGAATTTGTGGTGTTTGATACGGAAACGACGGGGTTGAATACCTTTCATGATGATATCATTGAGATTGGGGCTCAAAAATGGAGCAAGGAGGGTAAAAAAGAGTCTTTTTCTGAGCTCATGTGGGTGAACCCTAATAAAATCACTCAGGCAGCCTGGGAGGTTCATAAAATTCCTATGGAAGAGATTGAGGCCGCTAAAAAGCCAAGCGAAGTGTTGGACCTATTCAATGTTTTTGCCGATGGTAAGGCACTTGTGGCTCATAACATTAAGTTTGATTTCCCCATGCTTAATTCAAATTTGGTTCGCAATGGATTGAAGCCCTATCAAAATGATGAGGTGGCTTGCAGCCTTGTTTATGCTAAAGAGCAGTCATTGCCAGGTAAATTGAGTCACTTGGCAAAGCATTTTAAAGTCGACACAAAGGCTGAATCCCTTCACCGGGCACTGTATGATGTGGATGTTTTGATCAATGTGCTCAATTCATTTATGAGGGTTCACGAGCCTGAAGAGATGCAATATTCTCTTTTGATTTGATGGTTGTTGAAGATCTGTTGAGGGTCTATCGAGATTCTCTTGTGGGTCTGTTGAGGATCAAGGATAAAGGGAATTACTTATTTCAAATTTATATATATCAATGAAGGCAGTGATGGGTTACATGACGGCGGGGACGAAGACGGAGGCCAAGGAGATTGTCATGGCCCTTTTGGAGGAGGGGCTGATTGCGTGCGCCAACCTTGTCGATAAGACCGATTCGTATTTTTCGTGGGAAGAGGGCATTCATCATGCCAAAGAGACGATGGTGTTTTTTAAAACCCGTCAAAAAAATGTAGACAAAATCGTCAAGCATATTAAAACGATGCATTCTTACGATTGCCCTTGTGTTATTTTTTGGGACATTACGGGTGGAAACCAGGCATTTATGCGGTGGATTCAAGATGTGTGTTAAGTTGCCATGGCGGGCACGGGAGTTTCGTTGGAAACGAGCATGAAGCCAATGCCGTGAACGGTTGTGATGAGCTTGTTTTCGGGGTCTTTGTCGACTTTTTGTCTCAATTTGTACATGTAGGCATCAATGGTGTTGGTCAAAACAGTGGCTGAGTAGCCCCATACTTTTTCCATGAGTTCTTGGCGAGAAACCACTTGATCAGGGTGTTTCATTAGATATTCAAGCAGGCCATACTCCTTTCCCTTTAGCTCAACATCTTTACCGCTTACTAATACAGCTCGCTTTTCGGGCAATAGCTCTAAATGGCCGACCTTGATGTATTCGGTGGGAGCACTCTGATTGATTCGTCTTAAAATGGCTTGAATTCTGGCGTACAGCTCTGCAAATGTGAATGGTTTTTCGATAAAATCTTCCGCGCCTGCTTCGAGTAGGTTGGTTTTTTTGTGAACGTCTGTACTGGCTGTTAAAATGAGGATGGGTGTTTTGACTTTTTGAGCCTTGGCTTGTTTAAAAACTTCTTCACCACGAAGGTCAGGTAGCATTAAATCGAGAATGGCAATGTCGTAATCATTGGCTTTTAATTTCTCCAGTCCTGCCTTGCCTGTTTTACAATGATCGGTGACTACTTTTTTATCCTTAAATCCCTTCCCGAGGGCGTTGAGGACATCCACACTGTCTTCAATGATTAAAACTTTCATTTTTAAGAGCGTCTATTATGGTCTTCATCGTAACAAACTGTTCATAATAAATAAAGTTTTTCATAATATTTTTAAGATTGATCACATTGGTTTTCAAAAAAAGACGAGGGATGAATTTCGTCTTTTTTAGGGTGTTTCTTTAAAAATGATCGATTTATTTTGACTTCATGATATAGCCAACCCCATGAACGGTTTCGATCAACTGACGGTCAAAACCTTTATCGACTTTTTTGCGTAATGAGGATACGTGAGAGTCGGTGGTGTTTGAATAGAGTTGAGCGTTGTAATCCCAAATTTTTTCAATGAGGGTGCTTCGACTGACCACACGGTCTACATTTTGCATCAAAAATTCAAGTAGCATGTATTCTTTCAGGCGCAATTTAATGGGTTTTCCAGCGCGGGTGACCATTCTCATTTCAGGGTCTAATTCCAAATCAGCGACTTTTAACTTTTGGCTCTTAGGAGCGTTGCCTTTTGAGCGTCGGAGAACCGATTTGATACGAGCCACCAGTTCTACAAATGAAAAGGGTTTGACCAAATAATCGTCGGCACCCATATTAAGAATTTTAGTTTTGCGCTCTACATCATCCACAGCGGTGAGCACGATGACGGGCATAAAATTCTTTTTGAGACGCATTTCTTTTAGCACATCTTCCCCACTGACGGACGGTAGCATTAAATCAAGAATCATGACGTCATAGGTGCTTTTTTTGAGGTGTTTCATTACCCCTTTGCCATCTTCAAGATGTTCGACATCATAACCTTCTTTCGTTAAACTTCGGATTAAAAAACTAGACAAATCTGGTTCATCCTCTATTAGTAGTACTTTCATAGAATTAACAATAATTTCATAAAATAAAACCAATCACTTAGCTTAGATTATAATATTTGAAACAGGAAGTCAAGTAAAATCTACATGATCTGTTCATATTTTTTTCACTTATCATTCATTAACCTTTATAATTGGACAACGAACCAATCCCATTAATCATCATGAATAATGAGCCCTGAAGAAAAATTTCATCCTAAAAAGGCTGATTCTGGTTCTGCTACAATAGCGTTGCCAACAGAGTCTGGTTCTGGGCCTGATGACCTTGGTGTCACAACAGTTGGGTCTCATGGTGATTTGAATCAAATGTTTGAGCCTGGCGTGGTTGGTGCTAGGGGCATTGTTACTGGTTTGGACATTCTTTTACCAGTTGATTCAGGTGATTTAGTGGCGCCTTCAGCAAATTGCCATGAGGTTACCGAACAGATTGAGGGTGAGTTGCTTTGTGAGCGGATTCGATCCGCTGAGGTGACCGATGTTTTGATTGATGAGATTACAGGTTTCTTTTTGGAAACGTTTCGGCGAGATTGGCCGGAGTTTATTGTTTGTAAAAATTGTGATAGTCAAAATATTGATGGGGCTCGCTTGAGTATTGCTCAGGCTTATCCTGGCGTTGATCCAAATCAAGTGGATGAACACTATATTCAATCGAATCCTTTTCCTTCTTGTCCGTGCTGCCAAGAGGATACGATGGAACTTTTTTATGACACATCCAAAACGCGTGAGATTATCGCTCATAAATTGAGTGAAAATGCTTACATTACGGTTTTAAGGGATCCCTCAAAGGATAATATTATGGCAGGGTGTGCCTTTGCTTATGAAAGCACGATTGGGGACCAGCAGGATTGGCACAAGCGCTATATTTTTACTGCTGACCCATCTCATCCTCGTGATTTAGACCGCTTGGTGAGTAGCATGAATAGCGTTTTGAAACCTGATGAAGCGTTTACGCTTGATTCGCCCATCTTGGTTCAGAACATGATTGCGCTTCGGCCTGAGTATCGCGAGCATGAGACCCACAAACATTTTTTGACTTTGATGCGGGAACTTTTGGTGAGTTTGCCTGAAACTTTGCGTGATCGCTACATGCTCAGTGAGGTGATTGCCAATAAGGGGACTCATTTCTTGTTTAAAACAGGGGGTGGTGAGGATATTCCCGACTTTTTAGAGCATGGTCTTTTGATTTTGGCCACACCTATTGATGTCGTGACGGATCGAATCACGAGCATGACCGAAGAACAGGTGACTTTGTTGGCTAAGGCTATTAAGCAAATGATGCGGCAGCGGGATAGGCAGGTTGCAATTTTAAACTCTGGTAATCAAGAACAATGACTATTTTAGATCTCTTTTATCACGCGGCTAGCCTTTTTATCATTGCTTTGGCTATTCTTGTAGTCCTTAATAGTGTGCGTGAACGTAACAACTGGACTTTCTTTTTTTGGTCGATTGGGGCAGCGGGCTGGATTGAATTTTTGTGGTGGGGTTTTTATTATGCTGAGCTTCAAGAGTGGGTTACCGCTCTCATTTTTTTTCATCTTTCGTATGCTTTTTCTGTTTTTGGTATCAGTATGATGATGCGTTTTTATTATTTCTTTCCACGTGTGATCAAACCCATCAAACTTTTTTATCGAATTGCCTATTTGGTTGCGAGTGTGTTTGTGGTTTCTGTTTCCTTTACGGAATTGGTTTTAAAGGATATTGTGGTTGAAAATGGAGTCTATGTGAATGATATTTTTGGTCCAGTATATCCCTTTTTTATGGGGTATGTTTTGTTTAGTTATGGTTTTTCACTTTATATTGCAGTTAAAAAACTCCTAGTGAGTCGTGGGGTTGAAAAAAAGAAGTTGGCTTTGGTGACGTTAGGTAATTTTACTTTTTTGTTTTTGGCGATGATTCCAAATCTTATTTTGCCTATTTTTGGTGTCATTGATTTGTACTGGCAGCGATTGGCTCCTTTATTTGCATTGGTGTTTGCCTTGCCAACCTTCTTCGCGTTAAGACGCTATCGTTTCTTTAATGTTTCAAATGTACTGCTTAATATCTTGAGGCAATTTATTGTGTATGGCATTACTTTGATTACAGTTGTTTTATCTTATTTTGCTTTAACCTTTTTTCTTAATCCAGGTGTGATCCCGGGTGTGCTTAGTTCTTTGCTTGCCTTATTGGTTTTTAGACTTGGGGAACGAAAGATGCCACAGCTTTTAGCGACTAGTCTGAAACAATTTGAAGGCAATTTGACGGAGTTTAAATCCAAGGTTTATTTTTGCCGCAATTACAAAGAAATGGAATCTTTGGCCGAACAGTACTTTTTGTTAGAATTGAATTTTGTAAACGCTCGCATTTACATTGTCCGAAAAAGCAAGGATGGCCTTGATTTACCTATTTATCGTGAAAATGAATTCACACGTCAGTTGTCTAAATATATCAAAGATGTGCTCACTTTTGATGAAATTGATTTTAGACGCATCAGCCTTAAGACAAAGCATATTTTTAAAAGAGAGATGAAGAAGATGAATGCTGACTTGTGTATTCCCCTTTTTTTGGAGGGTAATTTGATTGGTATTTTCTTCCTCAGGCAGAAAAATGATGATGAGGCCTATTCAAGTGAAATGCTTAATATATTGGCTTCGGTAAAAAGAGATCTTGAAATTGGTTTGATGAATGTGCTTTTGAAGATGAACTTGCAAGAAGAGAATAATTTGATGAAGTCGATTATCCATAAAAAAACAAAGCAGCTTAAAAATAAGGTGAATGAAGTCAATGAACTTCTGAGGCAGCAATCTGACTTTATTGCCGTGACGGCTCATGAATTTCGGACGCCCCTTAGCATTGCGTCATTTCAAATGGAAGATCTTCTGAGTTCTAAAAAGGACCTCAATAAGCATAAAGAAGAACTTCATACTGTGGAACAGTCGATCAATAGTCTTAAACAGCTCACTGAGAAACTTTTTGCTATCCAACAATATGATCTCAATAAGGTTCAGCTTAATTTAGAAAAAATTGATTTGAAGTCATTTATTGAAAAAACATTTAAGGAATTTGTGCCTATCATGAAGATAAAGGATATTCAATTTAGCTTGAATTCCAACCTTAAAAAGAAGCTTGTCGCCAAAATTGACCCCCTTCAAATTCGTCAGGTGATGCACAATATCCTAAAAAATGCTTCAAAATTTACTTCAAAAGGAGGTCAAATTCGTTTGAGCCTTGAAACGCTTGGCAAGGAAAGTGTTTTGATACAAGTTAGTGATTCTGGTGAGGGTATTCCTGATAGTTTAAAGGAGAGTATTTTCGAGAAATTCAGAACTGAATCAGCGGGTTCCGGTATTGGGCTCGGGCTTTATTTATGCAAAAAAATCATTGAACTCCATAAAGGAAAGTTGTGGGTAGAAGATTCGGAGTGGGGCGGTGCTAACTTTAAAATTCAGTTAAAACTTCCTCAAAAATAGCTTGTTGACGTATTGTACTAATTTGGCTGGAGACATGTTTATTTTGAGCAGGTAGTCATTTGCGCCAGCTTTTTTGGCTGCTTCTTTCATTTGAAACTCGCTGTAATTTGAAAGCATCGCGATCTGAATGGTAGGTTTTTTCTTTCTCAGTGCTGGAATCATATCCATTCCTGAGGTTGACTCTCCTTTTAAGGCGTGGTCAAGGAAGGCTAGATCAGCATCAAATTCATTCTGTGTGGTCAGTAATTCTTCAGGGTCTTTGCATAGCTTGACGTCATATCCAGCCTCAGCCAATTTTTTGCAATACAGCTTTCCTAAAATGATCTCATCCTCTAAAAAAATTATTTTTTTTGGCCCGTTTTTATGCTGATTTGGCATGAATTTTTTATGAAAACAAATATTCTTGCATGCTTTTATATCATAATATATATATCCTAGCAATTCAAAATGTCTTGATAGAATGTAAATTTAAAAAAATTTAAAATTTTGTGTTATAATCTTCTCATAAGAATATTTTGATATATTCTTTGAACTGAATCTTTAAAGTAGCCTGCCCATTTTTTTTAACAAATTTTAAAAATGAGTGTTAAAGACGAATGTATTCAAGGAAAGTATTGGGGGCTTGCTACCAGTGTGGATTTGTATGATTGCAATCCAGACTTTATTCGATCGAAAGAAAAAATCACTGAATTTGTGGTCAAGTTGTGTGATTATATCGAAATGAAGCGATTTGGAGATTGTGTGGTGGTTCACTTTGGTGAGGATGAAAAGGTGGCTGGTTACTCTATGCTTCAACTGATTGAAACGTCATTGATTTCAGGTCACTTTGCCAATAAAACGAATGCGGCTTATTTGGATATTTTTTCTTGTAAATACTATGAACCTTCGGATGTTGAGACATTTTGTAAAGATTTTTTCGAAGCAAAAGAATCCAATTGCCAATATACGTTCCGGAAATAATTTTCCCTGTTTATCGTTTCTAATTTATGGATGATTCTAAGTCTTTTCTTCGACACGAGGAGTTGAATATCATCACATTGCTTAATTTTTTGATCGCTGACAGTGATTTAGACGCTGACAAACGAGGGGATATTTTGAAGCAATTGAAGATGCTTGCTTTGCTGATTGGTCAAGAAAAGCTTTTTCTGGGGGAGAGAAGGGATTTTTTTATTCGGGAGTTTGATTTGATGGATGTGTTGGACATGTTACCTCTTCTTTTGGAGGAAGAAATTCGTCGCACTGGCCTCGAGTTAGAATTGCCGGTATTTGCGGGGAAGGTTGAGGCAGATTTTGATGTCCTTAAAAATGGCTTGGAGCAGCTCATTTTGTCGCTTGCTTCTGGCACTAAAAAAATTGAAATCAGTTATGATGACGCGAGTCATCGCTTGCTGATTCAGTTTGATGGTGAGTGTTCCATAAAAAAGGAAAAAGGTCCTCTAATAGAACTCCTCAATAAAGGTTTAGATCATGCCATTATCAATTTGCAGGTCAACTTACATTTGATGGAAATGAGTGGCTTAAAACTCAGTTTTGATCCAGGTTGCGTGATAATTCAATTGTAGTTCTTTTTAGCTGGTAGAGGAGTCGGCATTTAGAATGACTCCATTCGTTCCATCAGGACCTCACCCTTGGTCCCCTTCCTTAATTGAGGAGGAGGAATGATTTAATTGCGATTTGATGGTAGGGGGGTGGTCCTGAATGAAAATTAAATCAATCCCTGAAGGCGAGGTTTGCAAACCTCGCCTTCATTTCTGGTAAACCACTTGTTACCTCGTGGGCCATAAAGGCTCGGGAGTGACATTGAGGTGTGGGGTAGGTATATACTTTGGGTTGAGGTGGGTATATACTTTTTTAAAGCTGTTAGCTGCTAGCTATTAGCTGTTAGACTATTCGGTATTTAGAATAACTTAAATGATCTCTTATTTTAAGACAAATAGAGAGTTATCTTAATTGAGTTTCACTACTGGCAACCAGCTCCGAACTCCCAGCTTTTTTCAAAGGATGAGTATATACTTTGGGTTGGGGTTAGTATATATTTCTTCTCAATTTCTAATTTTTTAGTTTCTAGCTTCTAAATAAAACCGAATTCAGAATGTGTATTTTTAAACCTTATTCAGAATTTAAATGGCTTAAATAAAACAAATTCAAAGCAATTTGGATACTAGAAATTCAAGCTTAGGATTTGTTTGGAAAGTATTGAAAAGTATTGAGGTGAATTGGAATGAATTAAGACATGGGTATATAGATGGGGAGAGGGTGGGTATATACTTCACCCAACTCATTTCACTTTCCCTTTCATTTCATTGCGATTTTCGATGGAGATGCTTTGGGTGTTTTTTATGACTTTCAACTTTTGGTCGAGTAGAACCATCTTGTCATCTTCCACATCTTTTTCGATCAAGACGTTGCCTCCAATGAAACAATTTCGGCCGATGCGGACGCCGGGGTTGGTGCTGGAGTTGATGCCGAAGCGACTCCCTGAACCGATGATGGCGCCGAGTTTATTCATGTCGGTATCGACTTTGTCTTTTTTGATCTTCATCATGATGCTGGCTTCATCAAAGCGCAAATTTCCCAGAACGGTTCCGGCTCCGAAAGACACATTGGAGTCGATCACACTGTCTCCGATGTAGTTGCTATGCATCCACACGTCGTGATTTAAATAACTTCGCGCGACTTCGGTGGAGTAGCCCACGACACAGTTGCGGCCAATCATGCTGTCTCGTACTAGGGCGTTGTTGGCGATGATGCTCCCCTCCCCAATGTAGGCAGGTCCTTTGATGACGGCGTTGGGTAAAACTCTCACATTTTTTTCGATGAACACATTGCCTTCGATGATGGCGGAT
The DNA here is from genome assembly GCA_030427295.1 of bacterium. GTDB lineage: Bacteria > Patescibacteriota > Gracilibacteria > UM-FILTER-43-11 > UM-FILTER-43-11 > JAUHWS01. The sequence continues at coordinate 19,528 of JAUHWS010000024.1, forward strand.
TTAGCAATGTCAGCTTGGCGGCTGATTTTCGTTTCCTGCCCTTCTAAAAAATGATTCATCATTTGTAGGACGTGCCATGGGTATTTGAGGGTGCTCCAGGTACCGGTGTATTTTTGAGCCATGATTTTGGCTCCTCCTTTTTTGATGTAGTTGTCGATGGCGACTTCGTATTTGTCGTCCCTTTTACTTTTGACGTTTTTGAGGTATTTGAGAAAGGTTGGAAAGTCGTTGTAAACATGGCAAACCAAGTTCACGAGCTTGCTGGGTTCTTTGCCAACGCCTGGCTTTTCAATGATGTCGGTGATGGCTCCTGATTTGGTGAACTTGAGGTAGCCTCCCGGAAAATAATCCATCATTTTTTTGCCTGCAATTACCCCATGCACTCCTTTTTCTTTCGAGGCTTTGATGACTTTTTCGAAGAGTTCGTCTTCAAACACATCATTCCCATTGAGCACCATAATGTTGGGGTGCTTCACGAGTTTGCTGGCCGCCATCACACCCCCTTTCATGCCTTCATCCAAATCTTTTTGTTCCACCACAGCTACATTTTTGTAGCTTTGAAGGAGGCGCTCCATTTGCTCCAGATTGTTTTTGCTGGCCACAACGACGATGTCTCTGAGTTTCACGCGTTTGAGGGCGGCGATTTGATGTTCAATTAGAGCTTTTCCTGAAAATTCCAACAAGTTTTTGTCGGCGAGGGGGGCAAGGCGGCTGCTTTTTCCGGCAGCGAGAACGATGACTTGCATTTCGAATGGGTTACGGGTTGATTGCGAATTGTATACGAATGGGATGCGAATCGTTAACGAATGGTTTAAACGACCGATTTTTATTTTAGCACAAATTCGATGGGGCTGATTTGGGCCGTGCTGAGGATGGTTTTTTCATTGAGTCTTTCAATCACTTCAGGGTGAGGGTGGCCGAATTTGTTGTCTTTTCCGGCGGACACCACAAAGGTGTTGGCATCTACCGCTTTCAGGAGGTTGGGGCTGCTGGAGGTTTTGCTGCCATGATGGCCGAGTTTGAAGATGGGGGCACTCAGATCTTGGTCGCTCAGCAAGAGTTCTTGTTCTTGTTTCTCTTCCCCATCTCCAGTCAACAGCATGAGGGGTTCTTTTTGGGCATTTCGGAGGATGAGACTGATGGAGGTGTCATTTTTATTTTTCACTTCCAGGCCCATCAGGTGTTGATTTTTGAAGGGGTAAATAAAATCCATATAAAGATTGGGGCTGATGCGAAGGTCCTGGTCATTTTGAGGGTATTGCAGGGGAATATCTTTTTCACGTAACTCCTCTAAAAAGGCTACGTACAAACGACTCCTCGAAGAAACCCCGGTGAGCATGACGGACTTTATGGGGTATTTTTGAAGGATGTCCAAGGTGCCTCCGTAGTGATCCAGGTCGGGGTGGGTGAGGATGAAAAGGTCGATCTGTGGGTTGAAGAAATTGAGTTTTTTTGAGAGCTCCTGCACCACTTTTCCATTGGGTCCGGCATCGATGAGGATGTTTTTTCCTTCTGTGGTTTGGATGAGGATGGCATCGCCTTGGCCTACGTCTAAAAAGGTGACCCGATCGCTTTGAGTTCGGATCTGCCAGAATTGGTAGGTGCTCAGGCTGAGCACAAAAATAAGGAGGATGTGGGAGAGCCACCATTTTTTTTGGGTCATGATGGCTGAATTTAAAGGGAACTATTCTTGCATAAAATGGGGGTTTTAGCAAGGGGCTAGAAAATATTTCATTTACAATTTTTTATTGTCCAGAAATTAGAATTCAGCTGCACTTATTTCTAATAAAGTATTATTTTCTTTTTTGTTTTTTCTTTTTCTTCATTTTTGGCAGCAAAAACGAAGCAAAAACTGCCGGGGAGAACACGACGCGGACTCATCTTTTTCCTTTTTTCATCTTTTTACCCGCCGTTTCTCCCCGGACCCCTGTTTTCCAGGAAATCGGCAAATGTTGACAAGTTTTTCTTTATTTGTATTATTGATTTAAAGTTGTCTGAGGGCGGCGACTGTAAGGCGTTGACCCAATTTCACTTGATTTCCTTGGCGCGCCTTCTTGGCTTGCCTTATTTCCGCTTCCAGTGGCGGCAGAGAAAGGAGAAAAAGAGCCCTCTACCTCCATTCCCACCTACGTGAAAAAACATTGAGGGCTTTGGACCGGCTTCTGGACCGTTCCTTTTTACTTATTCAAAAAAATCCCCTGCCGTTTTGGCAGGGGATTTTTGAGTTTTTTATTACATTTTTTCAACCAATTTTTTGCGGCGGCGTTTGAGCATGCGGTTGGCCCCGAAGGCGCTTCCGAATAGAATGGCGCCCACACCTGCACCGGTTTGAGGCAGGGTGACTATCCCTGTGATTCCTTCAGACTCGTTGCCGTTTTCATCTTTGGCAGTGAGTTTGAAGTTGTAGGTTTGCCCTCCTTCAAGATTTCCCACTTCGTGACTGGTCACAACATTGTTGAGGGTGGTTGGACTGTCGTAGGTTTCTCCTCCATCGGTACTCATGTACACGAGTTGATTGGCGAGATCGCCTTTGCTGTTTGGGCCAGCCTTCCAATTCATAAGGACTTTGAATCGATTTTCCATTTCCTCTTCGGTGAATTCGAGGACTAGATCGGTGGCATCTTCTGGAGCGGTGGTGTCCGGTTCTTCGACAGGGTCTTCTTCCTCAGCTTCTTCTTCACCTGTTTGTTCTTCGGTCTCCTGATCTGTTTCTTCCTCAGATTCTTCTTCGGTTCCATTGGGATCCTCGGTGTTGGGTGTTTCATTCAAAAGGTCTTCTGCCGCTTGGTCGGTTTGGGCTTGAGCGACGGTGCTTTCTGTTTCCCCAGATCCGAACCACAACGCAGAATCTCCGTCGGCACTCTTGATGGGGTTGCCGGCTTCATCCGTCACGTTGCTGCTGACGGTGATGACATAACTGGTGTTTTCAGTTTGATCCGCGGTGGTGACCAAAATGGTTTTTTGGTCTGGATCGTCTGCATAAACTTCGGCTCCACTGACAACAAGTGTGTTGTCTTCATTGGCTTGCTCAGTGATTTC
>JAUHWS010000025.1 GCA_030427295.1 bacterium
AGCTTCGCTTCAAGATTCCTGCGCTCGCATTTTGTGGGGACCCCTTATGGGCTACTGCTTTCGAATGAGTCGCTGCTCGCGTCTCCTTCTTCAGCATCCGCACATTTTTGCTCCTTCCCCACAAAATACTGCTCGTCTCTTTCAGCTTCGCTTCAAGATTCCTGCGCTCGCATTTTGTGGGGACCCCGTTGTTGCAACTGTGTGAGTTTGAGTTTTTGTAGGGTAGCTTAGTTGCTCAATTACAACAGGCGCTGGAGAGTGACTGAGAATCTCATTTTCAATTTTTGTGTTTTCTGATATGCTGAATTTAATCATTAAAACAAACTTAAATATCATGAAAAAAATCATTGCTTTATTTGGTCTTGTTTTGTCCTTCCCACTCTTTGCTAACGCGGCTACGTTTCAGTCTGGTGAGGAGCTTTATATTAGTGAAACGACCGATCAGGATGTGTACGGTGCCGGTGGGATTGTTCAGCTTGGATCGAATGTGAATGGTGACCTGCTCACAGCGGGTGGCATGGTCAATTTGGATGGAGTGATTTTTGAAGACCTTTTGGGCGCTGGGGGGCAAGTGGATGTGAATGGTGAAGTGAAGGGTGATGCTCGTGTTCTGGGGGGTTCAATCGATGTGGATGCTTTGATTGGCGGAGATTTGATTTTGGCCGGAGGGGAGGTAAAAATTGACAGTGAAACGGTGGTTGGAGCTGATTTTGCTTTCGCCACGGGCACCATGTTCATGAATGGGAAGGTGAATGGGAATGTTCAGGGTTACGCCGGCATGTTGACCATCAATGGTGAAATTACTGGTGATATGAACCTCTTGGGTGTTGAAGAACTTCGATTTGGTCCTGATGCCAAGATTAATGGAAACTTAACATACACCTCCAAAAAAACGGCTGAAATTCCCGAGAACGTAGTGAATGGTGAAGTGGTTTACAAAAAGCAAATTTTACCTAGTCCACCAGTGACAGCGGGTGAATTTATTGCTGGATTTTCTGTTTACAGCTTTCTTTCGCTGCTCGTTTTAGGGTTACTCTTGATGTGGCTTTTTCGTTTCTTTGGTTTGGACAGTACCGATCGAGCTCTTGATTCAGTATTTAGATCGATGGGAATCGGCTTTTTGGTCATATTGGTTGCTATTGTTTTGACCCCACTCACCTTGATTAGTATTGTTGGCATCCCCCTTTCGGCCATCCTTCTGGCCAGCCTAGTCATCATTCTTTATCTAGGGAAAGTGTATGCTGCAATGATCATTGGTCGATCTTTGGTTAAAATTGATCAAAAAAGTGGCTACCTTAAAATGCTTGGAAGTTACTCACTTGGATTACTTATCTTTGTTTTACTAACTTTTGTACCAATCGTTGGTTGGATTTTGAGATGCTTACTGGTTCTTCTAGCTGTGGGTGGAATGACCCTGTCGACTATCGAACAATTTAAAATACTACGAAAGAAAAAACTTGTTTAACCTGTTTCATCGAATCTTATCATGCCCTATTTGATCGATACTCATGCCCATATTAGTCACTTTCCTGCTGAGGAGCAAAAGGCAATTTTGGATAGGGCCAGGGAGGCTGGAGTTAAGAAATTAATCAATGTGGCCTGTGACTTAGATCAAATTGCTCCTCATTTAGCTTTTGCGAAAACCGATGACCATATTTGGTCATCGGCTGGAGTGCACCCTACTTCATTGAACGAAGATTTGGAAGGGTCGATGAAAATGGTGCGTGATGCAGCTAAAAATGAGGAAAAAATCGTGGCCATTGGTGAGATTGGCTTGGATTATTATCACGACAAATTTCCGCATGAGATGCAGGATGCTTGGCTGACCAAACAACTTGAAATTGCTAGTGAACTTAATTTGCCTGCCATCATTCATTGTCGAGCGGGCAAGAATCCAGGCGAAAATGAATCAGCCTTCATCGATTTGATCCATATTTTGGAGCGAGAGGTCTTCAGCAACGCGGTGATTCACTGTTTTAGTGGAAACCAAGTGGAAGCCCAGAAGCTTTTGGATTTAGGTTTGATGTTGAGTTTTACAGGGATTACTACTTATGAGAGTAATGAAAATTTGAGAGAGGTGGTTGGAATGGTGCCCCTGGATCGCATCATGTTGGAGACGGATTGCCCCTATTTGACGATTGAAGGCAAGCGAGGCCAAGCTGGTGAACCCGCCTTTATGCCAGAGATTGCCAAGTGCATTGCCTCGGTCAAAGGCTTGGCGGAGACAGAAGTCATTGAGCAGATTCAGCGGAACACGGAAAGTTTTTTCAATATTTAATAACTAAAAAAGCCGCTCCATAGAGCGGCTTTTTTAGTTAGACTCATGACATCTTTTTTATCAATGCCAATTTATTGAACATCACTTGGTTTGGATTATTTTTTTGAATAACTGCTTTTTGAGGTATAATTAAATCTATCCATCTTCTTATGGTTTCGTTATGGTTAAACTTTCCCCCTCAAGTGGCCCGGTACTCAGCATGCTTTTGACGGCTTCAGCCTGTTTTCCGGCAATGCCAGAACAGCCTGTCACAGAACGACCTGGCTCACTTTCAGTTGATCTGAGTGATGCAAGTGGAGAAAGGCAGGCGCTCGAAGTCAGCCTAGAAAATGAAGCAAAGTTGGCACGTGATTTATTTTATTTGGTCCTTTATGAAAAAAGTAATGAGGGTGTTTTTTCTGACAAGCAAAGTACCCAATACATTAAATTGGATCCCGAAGGTACACAAAAGTGGGAAGCAATTGAGCGCACTTGGACAGTGAACAACATTCCAGAATGCGGTCGAGCTGAAATCCGTGCTGTTCTCGTGCCAGATAACACGAAGGTTAATATTGAAAGGGAAAGCGCCTTGTTGATTGAGTGCTCTGAGGGGCCAATTGCTCATTTTGTGGACGATGGAATAGACGGCGTTGTTAACTTTGCTGGGTCCTTAGATGATGTTTCAAGTATGTATCACAAACATCACGGCCATACTTTGAATCTACATTTGAAAGAGGGCGTTCAACAAGCCTACATCAATAAAATTGTGGCCTTGCTGGTAAAAGGTGAAAATAGTGAAGAAAGTGTGGAGGTGGAATATGTAACGCGACGATAACTTTTATTGAGCAAAAAATTTATTCATTACATCTGAAATGCCTTTTAGACCCTCTTCAAAGTGTGGCTTAAGCACTTGCTTGAAGCCCATTTTTTTAGCTTCTTTTTCGCGCTTTTCCATTTGAGTCACCTGGCGAATTTCTCCTGAAAGGCCCATTTCTCCCATGACAACTAAATCGGGTGGTAAGGTTTTTTTGAGCTTGGAACTAGCAATGGCCATGGCTACAGCCAAGTCAGCGGCCGGCTCTTTCAACTTTAACCCTCCCACAACATTGACATAGACATCACAGGAATCTAGTTTGAGTTTGGCGTAGCGATTGAGAGCGGCAATGATGATGTTCAGTCGATTTAAATCAAAACCACTCGCCGTTCGTTTGGGATAGCCGAATTGGGTGTAAGCGGTGAGCGCTTGGACTTCAACCAGAAAAACCCGAGTACCCTCCAGGATTGGCACAATCACTGATCCAATGGGATTTTCAGCGCGTCCCTCGAGGAATAGGGCGGAAGGATTTTTGACATCGATCAATCCCTGCTCTTCCATGGCAAACACTCCCACTTCATCGACCGCCCCAAAGCGATTTTTAGTGGAGCGGAGGAGTCTAAATTGATGAAAAGGGTCTCCTTCGAGAAACAAAACAGTGTCAACTAGGTGGGTGAGAACTTGCGGTCCGGCTAAATTCCCCTCTTTGTTCACATGGCCGATGAGCAAGATAGGGATTTTTTCGCGCTTGGCCACTTGCATCAGCTGTTCGGCGACATGACGGACTTGCGAAATGGAACCCGCCTGAGAAGCTAGGTCGTCACTGGCCATCACTTGAACAGAGTCCACGACGATAAAATTTGGTTTTTCGGATTCAATCGTCGCCAAAATACTTTCTAGATTATTCACATTCAGTAAATTGATGGGATTTTTGAGTTGTAATCGACAGGCCCGGCTGGTGATTTGAGCAATGGACTCCTCTCCTGAAAAATAGAGCACCATTTTTTCTTGTTTAGCCATCTGGTCACAAATTTGTAAAGTGAGGGTCGATTTTCCGATGCCGGGATTGCCCACCAACAGGAGTAAACTGTCTTCCATCAATCCCCCTCCGAGAACCCGGTCAAGCTCGGCACTGCCGGTCTTGATACGCTTTTCTTTAAGTTCCATTTTTGTCACCGACAAGGTTGATTTTAAGGGGAGAGCTGCAGATCGTTTCTGTTCTGCCTTGCCTACATTGACCACATCCTCCACCAAAGAATTCCACGCCTTACAATTCAAACATTGCCCGCCCCACTTGGGAGACTGGTGTCCGCACTGGGTGCATTGGTAGATGGCTTTTAATTTAATCATAAATTTATTTACTAGTTACGACGTCTTCCTTAGTACAATACAAACGTTACGGCAAAGCTAGACTGGATTGAAATGAATTACGAGTTACTAATTACGAGTTAAAAATTTCAAGCCTTTTTTACAAATTGTTGTTTTTCTTTGTCGTGCGCTGAATTGCGGAAATAATTTTAATTAACTCAATGCAATCACTGATGAGCGACTGACTTAAATTTTTTTCTATTAATTGACTATCCTTTAGTAAGCGTAACCAATAATGGGTTTCTCTTGCCTCTTTATACAATATGGTTATTTTTGACAAAAAATCTTTATTAGAATAAGCCCCTAAAGCCTCTTCAATATTTGCGCCAATTGAAGTTCCTGATTTCAGAATTTGCTGACCTAAAATAAATTGCCTTTTTTGTGTTATATGTTGGTAAAGCTTAATGATTCTCAGCGAAAACAAATAGCTCTTTTCTTGAACAATACTACGTTTCATGGCTAACTAGTCACTAGTAACTGGTAATTCGTCACTAGGATATAGAACAAATGTTCACCTGTCAATCAAAACTTATTTTGAGTATAATAGATGGGTTAAAATCATTATTTATGTCAAATTCAAAAACGATCACCGCGTCCCTTAAAGCCTATTTTAAAAAGACGGGTTTCAAAAAAGCTGTGGTGGGCTTGAGTGGTGGGGTGGATAGTGCTTTGACAGCAAAGTTGGCGGTCATGGCTTTGGGAAAGTCGAATGTGGTTGGCATCCTGATGCCTAGTGAAGGCTACAGCTCTAGCCACAGTGTCACTGATGCGGTGACGTGGGCAAAGGAGCTGGAGATCAAGTATCATATCGTGCCTATCAAAACTCTGATTGAAAATTATGCTAAAATGCCCTGGAAAGCTTCTGAAGAGGCGCACATGAATCTGCAAGCGCGCATTCGGATGACCATTTTGTACCACTATGCCAATAGTCACGAGGCCTTGGTATTGGGCACGGGCAATAAAACGGAGTTGACCTTGGGCTATTTTACCAAGCACGGAGACGGAGCTACCGATGTGCTCCCTATTGGCAATCTGTACAAAGCGGAGGTCTGGAGTATGGCAAAAGAGTTGGGATTGCCCCTAAACATCCTCCATAAAACGCCTTCTGCTGAACTCAAAAAAGAACATACGGATGAAGGTGAACTGGGAATGAGCTATGCGGAGATCGACACCTTCTTGCAAATGAGGGAATCAGGGGGAAAAGCGACTCGCTCTGTGGAAAAAAAATTAGAAAAGCGCATCCATGCAAATGCCCACAAAACTCAACTCCCTCCGGTGATGTGATATAATGCACTCGTTTGACATCTAAAATCACATTATGTTTGGAAAGAAACCCCGCACCACTCGTACCCTGATTGTCATTGCTATTTTTTTGGGTATTTTTTTAGCCCTCAATCCAGCCAATCAAGTGGCTGAAGCACCTGAGGCGCTCGACGCTTTGAGTTATGATTTGACTGCTCCGGTAACGATGCATCCTACCAAAGTGAATTTTATCCCAGGCTTTGAAACGGCAGCTTCTATATGTGGAACGAATGAGGATTTTGAACGTTATGTGGAAACGTTTAAGCCTTTAAATGGCCAAGAGGTTGGTTTTTACAGCTTTCATTATGAGGAGGAGGCGCTTGAAGGATGGGATTTTCAAGTTTTCTTGCATCCTAACGTGGTGGGCTATGAAGACTTTGAGGCCTTTAAAGCTGCCTACACGATTTGTGGTATTGAAGAGGTTAAGATTCCTTATGCCATGAATGAAAAATGGGTGATGCTGATCAACACGTGTGAAGAGGATGAACTGACCTCTGAAAATTGCATGAAGGCCAAGGAAGCGGTTGAATCGAGCCTTAAATTGACGATGGGTGACCTACCTGAAAATACCGAGCCGCTTAAGTATTTTGATGCTGAAGATCAAGCTGAAAATGACTCTGAAGAGGGCCAAAACAGTTCGTCCGAGGAAGGTGCGGATGAGGCAGAACCTGAAATCAGTTCAAACGATGAGGAAGATGAGACTGTCTCAGAGGAGCTCCGTGGAGATGATGAAACTGAAACAAGTGTTGACCCGAATGATGAGACGGATTCCAATCAGGAATCAGAAGGAGAAGAGGGTGAATGATAAGCTAATGAGCGACCCCTTCTCTCATCTTTAGAATGAGCCCGCGACATCTTTTAATTTCTTCAATCGTTCTGTCTAGCCTGTCAGGAACAACCATTTTCTCTTTTGGCCTTTCACTTGAAGGTTGCTCTTTGAGCCTACGATGTAATTCCTCTAAAATTTTTAAAGCTTTTGTTCTCAATAAATAATCATCCGTTCCCGGTATTTGATAGTAGGGTCGTTCTATCCCCTTGCGTTCTTTGAATTGAATTAAATAGCGTAATTCACCTCTAACAAAGAATATATTGTATATCCTACCCTGGCGATAAACCACTTTATCAATTTCAAAGCAACGCACTTCTACTTCTTCTCCAATATTTTTAACAGCCACAAGAGGTCGCTCGTCTAACATAAATGGGATTGGCAAAGGGTGGCTAATATACCACAATTTTTTAAATTTGCAAAAGGCAGCCTTTTTTAGACTGCCTTTCGGCTTTGAAGCTTAGAGCGTCTCACCGTAAATGTGGATGGCCTGATTGAGGAAATCTGCTAGACCCTTTTTATATTTGTCGTAGTGAACCCGAAAGCGTTCATCGGTGACATAGAGTTGCCCAAGGCCGAGAAGTCGCTCTTTAGAAACGGGATAAAAGTTTTCTAGGTGGCGATGGAAGAATCCAATGGTTTTTTGGACTTCAGGGGATCCTGGTTTATATTGAGCCATCAGATCGGCGATCTTTTGGGTGATGGCGTGGCCTTCTTCTTGGACCTGCTTCCATTTTTGAGGGCCCATTTTTTGAATGCGTTTTTGGGAGGCTTTCACTTCATCCCCCCAACGGGCTTGAGCTTCTTGAGTGAGTGCCTTGCCTTCTTCAACAGAGTTGAAGCCGGCATAGAGTTGTTCGTCATTGGTCATATTGTTGTTGGTTAATTGATCTAAAGTCTGGTCGATGCTTTTAAGCATCGTTTGAAATTGTTTTATTTTATTTTTAAGCGCTTTTTGGTGGAATTTCAGACTCTTTTGAAAATCAAAGTGAGGGTTGTTGAGGATGGCTTTTATGTCTTCTAGCGAATAGTCGAGCTCGCGGTAAAAGAGGATTTGTTGGAGTCTGAGGGCTTCGTAGTGGCTGTAATGACGATAGTGGTTGGCTTTGGAGCGCTTGTGGGGTTCCAGGAGGCCTATTTCATCATAGTAGTGGAGGGTCCGGACCGATATGCCAGCCATTTGGGCGAGTTGCTTGGGCGTGTAGTCGTTCATGGGTGAAGTTTTAAGTGCAATGTGTGAAGTGCGGAGGCGGAGTGCGGGGTGCGACGTTTTTTTGTCTAGACAACTCGACTATAAACTATGACGTTACGTTAGGGTCAAGAAAAAAAGTTGAGATTTGAACTTATTTTTAATTCTTGATAAGCTCTTAGTATCATTTAGCATAAAAAAATATGAGAAAAACGAAAGACGACCGCAGCGGTTTATTTGTACCCGCTGGACTCTTTATTGGCATGGGCTTGGGCTTCTTTTTAGACCAACTCGTGGGAGGGATTTTTGTTGGACTGGGGGCTGGCTTCTTGGCGATGGCTTTGGCAAGGGGGATGGGTAAGTAAGAGCCACCTTCGGACTCCCGACTGCTTTTTATTTGAAGTCATTTGAACCAAATGACCTACAGATCAAGTAGGTAGTGGAAAGTATGATCATGTAGGTCGCTAGGAAGATGACTCTAAAGAATTTTTTTAGTGATTAACTTTGGGTGGAAACTTTGCATTGTTGCAAATATCGATTTTTCAAAAAAATAAAAACAGCCCACACGATAAAAAATATCTCAAACAAGAAGGTCCAATGGAATATAAAATTGAAGACCCAAAAACCATGGACAGCCGGGACTTCAAAAAAGTAGTAAGCGTTATCAGTTAGAGGATAGAGCCATAAAATCTTGCCCACAATTGTGTCGAGGAATAGGTGTGAAAAAATGCCTACAAAAAAGAATAGTGCTGCGAAGTGGTATTGCTTTTTTCCAAATAAATGAATTATAACATGTGTCACGATGGCAATGACCAGCCAGTAAAAAGGAATATGAATCCAGTATTCATGGTGCAAGGTTTGACGTCCATCAATCAAGTAGAAATAAAAAATGTCTACGTCTGGAAACAAACTCCCTATTAAACCAAATAAAAGATAGCTCTTCATTTGCCATCTGTTCTGTAGCTTTTTTGTAAGAACATAGCCAGCGGGAAGGTGGGCAACAAACATTTTGAGTGGGAAATTATTTAATGTGCTTTCAGGCTTGCCAAATAATTCTGCAAAATGATCTGCGCACTTAGGACATCGCGTTTGCCTTTTTGATGCTTATCCTTAATCCCCTGCCCCCGGAGGGATTTGACTGCAAACTCGGTACTCAGACGCTCATCAAAAAAAACAATGTCCATGTCTGGCATGGCTTTTTTAAGTACCTCATAAAACACCTGAGTTTTTTGAGCCCGCTCCCCCATTTTTCCATCCATATGGATCGGAAGTCCTAAAATGATGCGTTCCACGCCTTCATCCTGGCAAAATTGCTGTAGTTCAGTCAGCAGTTCTTTGGTTTTTGAATACTCTAAAAAATTCCGAGGGAAGGAAATTTCCTTGTTTTCATCCGAAATCGCCAAACCCACGCGACGGTCACCGTAGTCGATGGCAAGGTATTTTCCCTTCATGGTTGATTCAATTTAAGAGGATTTAATCCTTCTTTTCTTCCGCTTTAGACTCTTCCTCCACCTCAGTTTCAGCCTTTACTTCTTTGACCTCCTCTTTCTTTGGAGCTTCCTTTTTAGTCTCAACCTTCTTTTCAGCGGCTTTTTTAGCTGGTTTTTCTTCAATTTTTTTGGTTGGCCCCACATTCACGGCGCGTTGAATCTTGGATTTTTTGCGAGCAGCATTGTTCTTGTGCAAAATATTCTTTTTAGCCGCTGTATCAATGGCTTTCACTGCTTCAGGAAGGGTTTTCTTAGCTTTATCCATCTCTCCTTTTTGAACGTAGCCCAACACCAATTTCATGAGAGACTTCATGCGACTTCCATAGTGCTTATTACGAGCTTTAGCAACTCGATTTTGCTTCATGCGTTTGATGGCTTGTTTGGTGATTGGCATTTCCTTGATTATTAATTACGAATTATTAATTACGGATGGGTTGCGGATGGGTTGCGGATTGTTTACAAATGGCCTTTCTTAGTCCTTAGTTCTTACTCCTTAGTCCTACTGAGTTAAGGCTGAGTTATTTTAGGGGATTTTGGGTTTTAATGCAAGTCAATTCTACAAGAAGAGTTCATAATCGTTTCCAATGATGATGGTGATGTCGTAGGCACCGCCTTCGTAACGCTTGATTTTTTCATCGGGCATGCTCACGATCACCCCTTGATCAGATCGCTCTTCCACTCCTTTAATAAAGCTATTTAGAGCGGATAGGGTGGCAGGGTATTTCGGGGTAATTTCTCCATCTTTATCCTCATTCCAATCATGATAACGAATGATGGTATTTTCAAGATATTGGCGCTCTCCATTTTCATCGAGATAGTTGTCGACATTTTCGACCTGAAAGCCAAAACGGGTCAATTCATAGTCTACTTCTGAGGCTACCCCCGTATACTGGCTGGCATTGAGTACTTCAATTGTAGCGGGTTGATAGTAAACCTCTCGATTATTAAAAATCAGGTCGGCATACTTATGAATCATATCTAGATTATTCCCCTCAGGAAGGACGACAGCCCCTCCATAAATAGAGCGTAGCCCATCGTATAGCAAGCCGCCATCGGCCAATGTATTGGTATGAAGCTGCTTGGCCACCATGCGTGAACGGTCCACCTGATTGGCAAATCCTGCCAAAGAGGCCATTTCGCGAAGGGACATGTCGGTGTTAATATTGCTCTTGATTGAATTGTAGAGCTCAGTGATGGTGCTGAGTGAGGTTAAAGTTTCTCGAGAGAGGACTTTTTGTTGAATGGCTTCCAAAATCAGCTGTTGACGGGCAGACCGGTCATAATCTGAGGTTGTTTTGCGACTACGAGCATATTTCAAGGCTGTTTCGCCATCCAACTCTTGCAGCCCAGCTTCGATGCTGAACGGATCGTAACCATTGTCATTGTCATTGGGATATTTTGGGTCGTAAATCGCCTTAGGCACATCAATGGAAATCCCTCCAATGCTATCGACCACCTGAACAAAGGCCTGAAAATCAATCCGCATGTAATATTGGATGTCCAAATTCATCAATTCACCTATGGCTTCTTTGACAATTTGATAACGTTCATTTTGATTCTCAATATCACTGTAATTCACATAAATTTGATTGATACGACTACCTGCTCGAGTGAGGCCAAGATTGTTGGTTTGATCGACAAAGTAATCTCGCGGCACCGAGAAGAGCGAGACGGCATTTCTTTCATAATCGATACTCGCCACTTGAATGGAATCGAGCAATCCAGCGCCATCCCGATCGAAACCTCCGTCTCCCAAAAGGAGAATATTGGTGTAACCATTATTGTCTTTCTTTAAATCTTTACCAACCACATTGGTGATGGCTGAAACAGGATTTATGCTAAAATCAGCTGCAAATTGATAGGCAGCAATGCTCACTTTACCCACCACCAAGGTTCCCATCACGACCAAGATGCTGGCCACAATATAATTGAGGGTTTTGGAAGACTCCTCCTTGCTTTTTTCTTTAAACGCTTGCCCCAGTTGTTTGAGCTTTTTGAGGGGTTTTCGCCGGGGTTTTTGTCGTATTTTTCGAGATTTAAAGGTCATATTTTTTGTTTGTTGTATGGCTTAATTAAGCCAAGGGCACGGTCTAGACTGTATCATGCTTGAGGGGTTGAGGTCAAGTTTGAGTTCAAGCAAAAAACCATCCTACCCAAAGGGCAGGATGGCTTGTTACAATTGAGGATTCATCCTTATTTCAACTCAACAGTGGCACCTGCTTCTTCTAGTTGAGCTTTCATTTTTTCAGCGTCGTCTTTTGGTACACCTTCCTTGATCGCTTTAGGGGCTCCATCAACGATATCCTTAGCTTCTTTTAAGCCTAGACCGGTGATTTCTTTAACAATCTTGATCACAGCAATCTTAGTTCCTCCTGCTGAGGCTAAAACCACATCGAAGCTATCTTTTTCAGCGGCACCAGCAGCGTCTCCACCACCAGCCGCACCGGCTGCAGCCACAGCTACAGGAGCAGCTGCAGAAACACCGAATTCTTCTTCCATATTTTTAACCAAGTTTGCTAGTTCCAAAACCGATAGTTTTTTCACAGCATCCATGATTTTTTGAGCGTCCGCAGAAAGTTCTGGGAGGTCTTTTTTTGCATCGTCAGACATAATTGAATTGAAATTAAAAGGTAAAAAATTAATTATTTAGCGATTAGCGATTATTCAGCGCTGGCTTCTTTATCAGCTTCAGCCTTTTCTTCAGGAGCTTCGGCTGATTTGGCTTCAGCTTCAGCCTCAGCACTTTCGGCAGCTTCAGTAGCTTCTTTTGGAGCCTCAACAGGAGTGTCGGCAGCTTCCACTTTCTCCTTTTCTTCCTCTTTTTCTTCAGCTTTAGGCACTTCTTCTTGAGCTGATTCTTCCGCAGGCTTGGTATCCTTGTAGGCATTGAGCACGCGGACGAACCCGGCGATTAAATTACCGAGCAATCCTACGGTCCCAGAAACAGGAGCGTTCATTGAACCAATCAACTTGGCCAACAATTCCTCTCGACCAGGTAATTTGGCGTATTCTTGAATCACGTCTGGACCAACAACTTTTCCATCGATCACTCCCCCTAATAACTTGAGCTTGTCGTTTTCTTTAGAAAAGTTGAACAATACTTTGAGTCCAGACATGGCATCTTCATATGAGAAGGTGGCAGCCACTGGGCCTTCCATCACAGAAGGATCTAACTCGAGGTTATTTTCTTTAGCAGCAATATTAATGAGGGTTTTTTTGGCCACCTTCATCTCGGCTTCTTTTTCTCGTAATTTGCCACGGAGGTCAGAAACACCTGCGACATCTAATCCTCTATAATCTGCAAAAACAACGGATTTAGACTTGCCAAATTTTTCTATCAACTCTTTTAGAATTTCGTCTTTTTGTTGCTTTGTGATCGCCATAGGTGGGGTAGATTATCCAAAAAATAAAAATCTCATCGCCATAGACCATGAGATACATGAGGATTCACATCCTTTTATTGCATGTCTCGACAGGTCTTAGCGCCCCTTTCTCAGGGCAGCCTGCGGTCTTAGACTGATGCTAGTATACCTAGCTTTAAAAGGAAGTCAAGGTTTTGTTTTTGAAGGGGTATCTGGAAGGGGTTATGGGTTACGTCTTTATTACCTCGTCCCTGTCCAGGCAATTGAGAAGATTCAGAAACAAAAAGAGCCCTCTGATTGAGGGGCTCTTTTTAAATAGTTCAATGTAGAATTTATTCTTGAAGTGTGCCGATTTCTAAGTTGGCCAAAGCTGCTTTTGCTTTTTCACTATCCCCGTGGATTTTTGCAAATTCCTCAGTGCCGTCAATTCCGCAAAGATTTTTGATTGCCCCCTCACCACCTGGGTGATTTGCAATGAAGGCAGTTAAATCGTAGACCGAACCATCGACAACGGCATAACAGTCTGTTTCTGAATCGTGCGCTTGAACCTCTTCAAGGGTGTAAACGTCACCTTCGTCAGTAGTATCGGTGGCATCTCCATTATCGGTGTTATCAGTAACGTCTCCACTATTGTCGGTGTTGTCCGAAGTATCTCCATTTTCGGTATTATCAGTATTGTCCGTTGGGTCGGTATTGTCAGTTACATCCCCGGTGTCTTCAATTTGACCTCCATTATCATTGGGATCGACATCATCAGACGAATCTCGCATGACAGCGTAAAGCACTCCAGCGAGGACTAAAATAACAATGATTGTAATAATGGAACGTGATTTCATGATTTTATAGTTATGATTTAAATGTTCCCTTTTTCAAGGGCGAACATCTCTTTATTGAGAGAGCCGGCCCATTATAGCATGGCTTGGATGGGATGGCTAGTTTTTAATCCACTGCTCATGGTAAGATGTGTTTACCGTGAGACATTATACCCCTACAGCAGCGGAGGAAGACATGCGATTGGACCAGTATTTAAGCCTACAGAAACCTGATTTAACCCGATCTTTCATTCAAAAATTGATCAAGGAGGGTCATGTGTTTATCAATCATAAAAAAATCACTAAAACGGGTCATAAGCTCCGTTTGAAGGACCAGGTCACCCTCAATGTACCCTCGGTTAAGGAGGTGGGTATCCTAGCAGAAGACATTCCTCTGGATGTGATCTATGAAGATGAAGATATTGTGGTAGTCAATAAAGCTCCTGGAATGGTGGTGCATCCTACGGATCATGGTGCCCATGTGTCGGGAACGCTAGTCAATGCCCTCATGCACTATTGTAATGACCTTTCGGGCATTGGGGGCGAGAAGCGCCCTGGTATTGTGCATCGCTTGGATAAGGACACCAGCGGCCTGATCATCACCGCTAAAAATGACCGGGCGCATCATCATGTTTCTAAGCAGATTCAGGAACGACGGGTGATTAAGAAGTACCTGACGCTTTTGAGTGGTCATTTGATCCCAAAAAAAGGGAGTGTTGAGGCCCCGCTGATCAAATCACAAGCCGGTGGCAAGCGTGACATTCAAGTGTCGGGCAAGGCAAAGGCCAAATATGCCCTGACTCACTATGAGGTTTTGGACTATGTGAGTGACTGTTCGCTGGTATCCGTGCAAATTGTGACCGGTCGAACTCATCAAATTCGGGTTCACTTCAAAGCCATCGGTCACCCCGTTTGTGGAGATACGATGTACGGCAATCCTAAAATCAACCATGAGCTGAAGGCACTGGGTTTGAATCGGCAGTTCTTACATGCAGCCAAACTCACGTTTAGGCTCCCTAAAAATAACCAACGGATCACGCTTGAGGCGCCGTTGGCCCTTGACCTCCAATCGGTCTTAGAGCAGCTGAATCAGCAATGAATTTATACAGCGACCACTTCTACCAATGAATACGGTTGGCGGTGTCCCTGGGTTCGTTCGTAACGTTTTTTGGATTTCTTCTTGAACACCCGAATCTTTGCTGCCTTACCATGTTCCTTTAAGAGAAGTTCTACGGAAGCTCCTTTAACATTTGGCGCACCGATGTCCGTTTTTTTGCCATCTGAGCGGAGGAGCACTTGGTCTACTTTAACCTTATCGCCTTCTTTATAGGCTTTTAGTTTAGGCACTTCAATCAGGTCTCCTTTTGAGACTTTAAATTGCTTTCCAGCGACTTCAATGATAGCAAACATGCTTAGGTTTTTTAGATTTTAAGGGAGCTTTTGCCGGGAAACTTTAACATTTGAATTGGTATCGGTCAACTATTTTTATGATGAAAATGATTCAAGACCTCTTTTAAGCGAGTCAGCTCTTGTTGAAATTGTATCCATTTTTCATGGGCCAGCGTATTTTGATCTTGTTTTACCTGCTTTTGATGCGTACTGAGTTTCTCAAACATTTCTTTTAGTTGCTTTGCGCTTAGGCTCTCGATATTGAGCTGATACGCTTCGAGGGGGCTATTCTTGAATAAAGCGGCTGTCTTGGGTGAATAACTGATGGACAGTAGAGGGGTTTTAGCGATGAGAGCAGCAATCATGACATGGTAACGCATGCCAATCACAAACTCTGCCTCACCTAAAATTTCAAGCAGTTGATCAAAGTCTTGAGGGACGATCAGCTCTCCTTCTACTTTTTTGAGGAGGGGCTTTATGAGTTGAAGATCACTCTCTTTGATAGACTGCATGGCTACAAAGACAAAATTTGTCTTATTTTTGGCCTTGAGTTCATTTAAAAAGTCGCCCAATGCACGGATCAACCTATCGTTGTAGTTGAGCCAAGGGCGAATGGAAATAACAATCCTGCCTTTTTGATCTTCTTTCTGAGGCTTTCCTTGCTTTAAAAAAGAAAACGCGGGGTCTGCTGTCAGGTGTATTTTTGAGGTCACCCCAATGCTTTCTAGCCAGTCTCGTGAGCTTTGGTCTCGCACGCTGATGTCATCCGCTTTTTGAAAAGCCCATTTAGTCAGTCGCCTCCCCCACCAGGTATTCAGCGGCCCCACCCCCGTGGCAACAATAAGGAGGGGTTTTTTAAGTCGCTTCACCCAGAAGACCTGCCAGGCCCACAAAAAACAAGCATAGAGTCGATCGTCTTGAAAGAGGCCTCCCCCGCCTAAAATCACGCAGTCGAGTTGTGAGAGGGCTGTTTTAGATTTTTTCAATCCATGACGAAAAAAAGACCGAATGCCAAGGGGGAACAAAGGAGTGAATTTTAGAGACTTGCCCCCTAATTTGACTGGATGGGCTGAAAAAACGGTGAGCTCATGCTCATGGAAGCACTCCGAAAGAGCCTTCAAAATGGCATCATCACCTACATTTGTTGCGCCGTAATTACCAATGAGGCCAATTTTCATTCCATAAAGCTAGACGATAAAAGGATTTTTCCCTTTCATCCTATCATATTATTTAGCCTCCGCGTCGTCAGCCTTTTCTTCTTTTTTATCCTCCGCGCTACCCTCTTCGGCTGCGGTTGTCTCAGCCTTTTCTTCCTCTTTTGGTTCTTCTACCTTAACTTCGGCGTTGTCTTCAGAAGCCTTTTCTTCTTTTTCTTCTGCTGCAGGGACTTTTTCTTCAATGGCCTCAGTTGCCTTATCTGCTTCTACAGTTGTTTCAGCTTCATTTTCAACTGGTTTTGCTTCAGTCTCCTCAGCATCTTCCTTCTTTTCGGCTTCGTTGGCTTTCACTGCCTCGGCATGAATCGCCTCAATACGGGCCTCTTCCGCCGCTCGTTCTTCATCGGTAACGTGTTTTTCAGACAAACGAGCTGACTTACCAAAACGTTCTCGCATGTAGTAGAGTTTTTCACGTCTTACCTTTGCCTTCTTGATCACGTGAATCTTGGTGATGTTCGGAGAATGGAAAGGGAAGATTTTTTCAACGCCCACCCCCTCAACAATCTTACGAACGGTGAAGGTTTTTTCTGGCCCGGTCCCATGACTTACTTTGATGACTAATCCTTCAAAGTTCTGGATGCGTTCTTTGCTTCCTTCTTTTACTTTTTGGCTCACGCGGACCGTGTAACCTGTTTTCACTTCAGGCACTTTTTTGAGTAACTTGGACTGAATTTTGGCAATAGTAGGGTGCATCTTCGAATAATGGTTAGTTAGCCAGCGAGCCAAAGGGCTCAACTGAGGACAAAAAGCCAATGTATTTTAAATGGCTTTTGGGAACATTGCAAGGTGTTTTTTGCGTTTGAATAGAATTGGGCATCAAAGGAACTTTTCGAGCTCTTTTTTAAGCTTATTGATGAGAATGATGTTCTTTTCTTCCATCATGATTTCTTTCACAAATTTATCTTTACATTCTAGGCGGTACAAGAAATCTTTTTTAGAAATGATGGTGAATTTGATGTCTTTTTTACTTTCAACCGATTTATCCAGGTAAGCCTGTAATTTTTTCTTATCGACTTCGCCCACCAAAAGGAGGTCCACTGAAGAGTCTCGATCTACAAAAACACCTGATAATAATAAGAGGTCTACTTCCCCCATCTTCGAGATGGCGCGACTCATTTGATCATCGTGACTGCCCGCTTTAATGAAAATATCTCGCAACTCGGCATAAATTAGAAAGCTTTTGTTGACGGTATAGTATTTTTTCCGATTCCTTACCCGACTCCGAAGTAAGCCAATTTTTTTAAGATTATCTAGCTCCCGGCGGATCGAATTGATCTGCTCATCCAACTTCCTTGTCAACTCACGTATGAAAAACTCCTCCTCCGGATTGAGAAGAAAAACCTTGAGTAGCTTCACCCGGGCATTTGAACTAAAGAGTTGCTTGAGCATTCAATGGGAATATAAAAAGAAACAACATCATGTGGAAGACAACCCCCTCCTGATTCCTTAGTTTTATTTTCCTTTTTTGTTGTTTAACGAATGACAATTTTGATACAAATTGTTCACATAATTTATACACAGTGAGTTTTTAGTAGGCAAGCTTAAGTTTCTTAAAAAAGGCTGACTATTTTTTTAAGCCTTTTATTAAGCTATTTTTTAATCTTGACTAGATATAAAAATATTCATTTATAAGAATATAATTTTTGCTCATGGGCAATTTTTTTATTCTCAATACTTGAACACAAATTTATTCAGATGACATTTCGTCTTCCTCTGCTTCGTTCTTCTTTTTGCCTGGTATTTTCCAAACGAGGACTAAAAGTCCTCCCATCACGGCTCCTAATCCAGCGGTTTGAAGGAGTACAAAAATGGGTGAAGCATTGGCATTAAAAATATACCAGGTGCAAACTGCTCCTGATTGAGCGAAAGAAAGAACTAAAATCAGAACGGCAATGAATAGAGCACTAACAAGGTAAAAGGTGCGCATTTTGTGTCTTTTTATTTTTAATCCTAGCCTCATTATATCATATCAAGCTGCTTTTTTCAATGTTGCCTATATTACCAATAGGTGTTTCCATCGATTGAGGGACTGTGTATAATTGAGACATCTCAAAATAGACAATAAAAAATTATGAAATCATTGCGTATTACGACTATCGCTTTGTTTTGCAGCTTAATCCTTGTTGGCTGCTCCTTTTTAGCAACCAATCAGGAAATGATGGATCATGCGGATAAAATGGCAGGAGCTGCTCAAGTGGAAGGCTTGGGGTATTATGAAGCTTATTCAAAAGTGCGATTTGATGAATTATGGGGCTCGGAAAAATTCGTTCTGTTCTTTCACGCAGACTGGTGTCCTACGTGTCGAGCTCTGGAGGCTGCTTTGAAGGAGGACTTGAGTGTACTCAATGGACATGTGGTCCTGGAAGTGAATTACGATACCGAGGAAGAACTCAAAAAGGAATACGGCATTCTTGTTCAAAGCACTGTTGTTTTTGTTGACAGCAATGGGTCGGTTTTTGAAACGCGCGTCAACCCTCGTTTAGAGCTCATTGAAAACTTCTTTAAGATTTAACCATTTACCATGGATTTTCAGCCCATCTTATTACTCACCTCTTTCTTGGCGGGAGTACTTACGATTTTAGCCCCTTGTGTTTTACCTCTCCTCCCTGTGATTGTGGGAGGCGCTGCTGGCACCCGCAACAAGTGGTATCCGGTTATTTTGGTGAGCGCCTTGTCGATCAGTGTGATTGCTTTTACACTGCTTCTTAAATTCTCAACGGTTTTCATTGATGTCCCTGAAACCTTTTGGAAATCGGTGTCTGGGGGGATCGTTCTTCTCTTTGGTTTGGTCTGGCTCTTTCCCAAGGCTTGGGAAGCGCTTGCCAATAAACTCCACCTACTGAGTGGTTCCCAAAAACAATTGAGCAAGGCGAGTCATCTGGAATCCAACTGGGGAGCGGTGGCCATGGGCGCGGCGCTTGGACCGGTTTTCTCAAGCTGTAGCCCGACTTATTTTGTGATTTTGGCCACCGTTCTACCGGTGAGCTTTGCCTTAGGCCTGGTCTATTTGTTGGCCTACGGCCTAGGGTTGGCTTTAATGTTGGGTTTGATTGCTTTCTTTGGTCAAAAAATTACCAATAAGTTAGGCTGGGCGGCAAATCCTGAGGGTTGGTTCAAGCGTGGCTTGGGAATTTTGTTGATTTTGGTGGGTATTGCCGTGGTGACTGGTTTTGACAAAAAAATTGAGACAGCTATTTTGGATGCTGGCTTTGGGGTCACCGAGTTTGAGCAAAATTTATTGGATAGCACCGCAGAGGAAATGTCGGAGGACATGGATGAAAAATTTGAAATTCCTGTGGACACAACAGGCTTACCTAAGCTCTATGAAGCACCTGAATTAGTTGGCTTAGAAAATTGGATCAATAGCCAACCCATTCAATCCATGCAGGATTTGGAAGGGAAGGTTGTTTTGGTCGATTTTTGGACTTACTCGTGTATCAATTGTATTCGAACCCTCCCCTACCTTCAAAGCTGGCATGAGGAATATGCTGATGATGGATTGGTGATTTTGGGGGTTCATGCCCCAGAGTTTCAGTTTGAGCGTAAATTTGAAAATGTTCAAAAGGCGGTTCGGGATTTCGGACTCACCTACCCGGTGGCTCAAGACAATGACAAGCAATTGTGGGGGGCTTATTTTAATCGCTACTGGCCAGCGAAGTATCTGATCGATAAAGATGGTGTGGTTCGCTACACCCATTTTGGCGAGGGGGAATATGAAGAAACAGAAGAAAATATTGTTAAATTGCTCGGGACGAAGATGAAAGAGGATATGGTGGTGGATGCCACGGCGGTGGATTTTTCTCAAATCGGCACACCAGAAACTTATATTGGTTTGAATCGCCGTGAAAACTTTGTGGAAGATGGAGCCGCTGAACTAGCCAAAAATCAATGGACTTTGACGGGTGAATGGGAGGTGGATGGGGAACGCGCCAAGAGTCTGACGGCGGGTAATACCATCCGTATGAACTTTACGGCGGCTCGAGCTAATTTGGTGATTGGTGGTGTAGGGACCGCGACGGTTTTGATTGATGGTGAAAAAGCCACTGCCGGAGATGTGCAAGATGGCGCTTTAATGATTGATGGAGAACGTCTTTATCAGCTAGCTGATTTTGGGAATCAGTATGGTCAACACGAGATTGAAATCATCTTTGATCAACCGGATATTGAACTTTTTGCCTGGACCTTTGGGTAATTTTTTGATTGTGATGGGTATATACTTTGGTGAGGGTCGGTATATACTTTATTCGAGCTATTAGCTGTTAGCTGGTAGACTAGTCGGTATTTAGAATAACTTAAATTACCTCTTATTTAAGATAAATAGAGAGTTATCTTAACTGAATTTCACTCCCAGCTACAAGCTGCCAGCCCCAGCTTTTTGAGAGAGAGATATATAGATGAGGAGAGGGTGAGTATATACTTCATTCCGAATACTGGGTTTTTTGCGTTGGCCTTTGGGTAGCCCTTTTTACTCGAGGAATTTAGTCCAGTTTTCTTGAGCCTTTTCAAAAGATTCATTGACCTCTCTAGCGGCATCTTCTGCTTTTTGGGAAGCTTGTTCAACGACATCTTCAATCACAGGCTCGGCCCTGTCTTTTATTCTCTCCACCATTTCTTGTGGAGGTTTTACAAAAGCCTTCTTGACCCCTTCCACAGCTTGGTCAAAAAGAGTGGGACCTGTTTGCGTTTCAGGCTTCCTTGACTCCTCCCCTGCCCCCCGCAAAGGTTTCTGAAGCTCTCAATTTTTCCCCTTTTGTGTCGTCCGCTCTAGGACTTTCTAAGTTCATTTTATTTTGAAAATATAAAAACTAGGCGGCTGATCGTCGTTCAAGTGAACTTTTTAGGTTCAATCGTGTTTTTTCGGCAGCAACATCCCTTTCCATTGCTTTCTTAAGAGCTTCTTCTGTATAACCCCCTTCTTCAAATACATAGAGTCGGTTGGTTAGGGATTTGTATAAGTGTGGGTTATTTCTTTGGATTCCTATTGCTCGCCTAGGATCTTCAAAAGACGTTGTGACACAGGTCACCACCCCACCACCAGCTAGGGTTAAGTTTGCTACAGTAACTAAGAAGCGCTCCTGGAATAGATTATCAACTCCTAACTCTGCTCCTGATAAAGTGATTACAGATTTTTGCCCTTCTTTATGACTCCACACAGTTTCTTTAATACTCTGAATGGTTCTGTTATCTAAATCGCTAATGCGTTTCCCACTATTTTCGCGTGTGCCTTCATAGCTTTTTGGACCTTTGGGATCTTCTGGTGACATGGTTTTTTATTTTATCGAAAATTCGACTTTGAAATGCAACTTTCATAAACTGACTCACTAACCAAGAAAGTTGTCATGAAACGTAAATTCAAACACCTCAATCAATCTGACCGAGATAGAATCCAGGCCATGCTAAATTCTC
>JAUHWS010000076.1 GCA_030427295.1 bacterium
ATAAGAACATATAAACAAAGAGAACCCCTGCCGTCTGTAAAATCGCATTCCACATGATTTTTAAACTTAATTTAAAACCAGTATAGCATTGAGGATGAATGTGAGGGAGATAAAAAGTATATACCCACCCTCTCCCCAACTATATACCCATGTCTCAATTCATTCCAATACTCACCAATACTTATGAATACTTTCCAAACAAATTCTAAACTTGAATTTCCAATGTATAAAAGATTTATAATTTGCTTTATTTAAGGCATCAAAGTTCAAAATAATGTTTAAGAATTAGACATTCGGAATTCAGTTTTATTTGGAAATTGCGACATTGGAAATTAGTCATTGAGAAAAAGTATATACTTACCTCAATCCAAAGTATATACATAAGTGTACGGTACAGTTGTCATTTCCCCCGCCGTGGCGGGAGAATCGTCCTAATTCAGAGCATCCAAATACAGACGACTCTAAGGTCTAACGCCCTAGAGTGAAAAACGGTTTCTTATCTCTCAATGAAAGCGAGAGTTTTCCCTCTCCACAGGAAAGGGGACAATAAGATGAGTTTAACAAAAAAAATAAAGGAAGAGGTCTTGATGAAATGAATGAAGTCATTCTGAACACTAATTAATCTACCAACTCCCAGCTACAAGCCACGAGCTAAAAAAAAGTGAGAGATAAAAAGAAAGAATGACAGATCGAACGCGAAGCTCTGTCCACTTCAATTGATTTAAAAACTGCCTCAAAATGATAAAATGAGTTCAGACTAAAAATAACCCCACTCACTATGAAACGAAATCCTGTCAGTTGGTTCGAAATCCCAGTCACCGACATGGACCGAGCCATGAAATTTTATCAAGAAGTCCTTGGTCACGAACTCGCCTTGCAGCCCGAAATGGAAGGCATGTTGATGGCCTGGTTTCCCATGGAGGAAAAAGCCGAAGGCGCTACTGGAGCCCTGGTCAAACACGACATGTATAAACCTAGCATGACCGGTTCTCTAGTTTATTTCACGGCCATGTCCGGTGATCTCGACAACGAGTTAGGCAAAGTGGAAGCCGCCGGAGGAAAAGTCCTCATGCCCAAAAAAGACATTGGAGAATATGGATTTGTCGCCATGTTCCAAGATTCTGAAGGCAACAGTGTGGCGCTGCACTCAGAAAAATAGGGCTCAAAAAAATCATTAAAAACTCCATTCATTCGAGTGGAGTTTTTTGATTAAGATTTATTGACTTTTTAATAAATTATGTTAAAATGTCAACAAATCCTCACCAAATGAATAAAAAGTGGCTCGCCGGCATCACCATTGGACTACTCATACTCATATCCTTGCTACTCAAAGATTACTTGAGTTTAGAGTACCTGAAAAGCTCCAAAGAAACTCTAAGCACCTTCATTAACCACTACTTTCTACTATCCGTGGGAGGATTCCTTGTACTCTGCGCCTTAATGGTCAACTCGCCCATCCCCTTAGCAGGCTTCATCAAAGTATTCAGTGGATTTGCCTTTGGCTTGGGCTTAGGAACAGTTCTCAACATCATCGGTACCTTTATTGGAGCTTTTGTAGGATTCCTAGCCGCCCGCTATTTATTCAGGGAATCGCTTGAAAAAGACTATGAAGAAAGGCTTAAATCACTAGATGAAGCCATGGATAAAAATGGGCATTGGTATCTTCTTTTCCTCAGACTCACCATGCTTGCCCCCTACTTTATCATTCACATTTTAGGAGGTATTTCAAAGATGAAGCTCAAACCCTACCTCATCAGCACCTTGATTGGAGTCATCCCCAGTTCTATCATCTACAGTTACACCGGCGTCCAAATCGAAAAAGTCAACTCCATCAAAGACGTTCTGAGCTATGAAATGATAGCTATTATTCTACTTTTCATTTTAATGGCCTTCACCCCGCGACTCATCAAAGCCATCCAAGTGCGGTATAGCGATCAAGGATTAAAACAACTGCCCTAAATCATTTTTCATCGCCAAAGCCGCCTCTCGAGCTGCCTCGGCATACGCCTCACCAGGCTGGCCATTTTTTTGATATGCAAAAATAATTCCTCGAGACGAATTCACAATGGCTCCCGTCCCATTCTCATGAAAACAAGGTTTCACATCCTCTGCCCCACCCCCTTGAGCCCCATAACCCGGTACTAAGAAAATCTGATGCGGCATCAAATTACGAAGCGCTCGCGCTTCTTCAGGATAGGTCGCCCCCACTACAGCCCCCACCAAAGAAAAACCAGTTTGACCAATCAGCTCACGCCCCCAGCCTTCCACCAAAGACGCCACATGTTCATCCATCAAATGGTCACCCAGGGCTTGACCTTGAATCTCATCCGCCGATGGATTAGACGTGCGAACCAAAACAAAAATCCCCTTCCCCTCCACTTCACAAATTTCCGTAAAAGGCTTGATACCATCCCCTCCTAAATAAGGCGTCACCGTCAAAGCATCGGCGTTAATCGTGGAAGATGCCTCGCCAAACAAATCCACCCGACCCAAATGACCTTTGGCATAAGCTTCAGCCGTGGAACCAATGTCATTACGCTTCGCATCTCCAATCACTAAAATGCCCTTTTCTTGAGCATATCGAATGGTTTCTTCATAAGCCCGAAACCCATGATGACCATAGCACTCATAAAAGGCAATTTGAGGCTTAATAGCTGGTACAACATCATAAAGTGCATCAATCAAGCCCTTATTAAATTGAATGATCGCCTCAGCAGCCGCTTCAGGCGTTTCGCCATACATTTCAACCGCCTGATCTTGAATAAATTCAGGTATTTGAGCCAAACGTGGGTCCAAACCCACCACAGAAGGATTGGATAAAGTAGCAATTCGATTTGTGAGTCGGTCAGCAAAATGCAACATACAATTTAAGAATTATTCATTAAAAAGAGCCTCTTCCTCTTTCATTTTCAAGCGAACATCTTGACTGAGAGACTTCGCTTGTTCGTTATAAGGCTGGATCGTAAGAATCCGCTCATAAGTAAATAGAGCATTTTCGTAGTCATCATCCGCCACACAGGCATCTGCAAGTAAAAAAAGGTGTTCCACCTCCCGAGGCTTCAGCTCCGCCGCCCGACGAAAGCATTCTGCCGCCACCGAATAACGCATCATCAAATGGTATAACTTCCCTAAAGCCAAAAACTTTTGATCATCTTTTTCATCCAATTCCACCGCCCGTACATAGGCTTGAATCGCCTCTTTGTAGGCTTTTCGCTTTAACATAATGCGTCCAATATTTTCATAAATATCTGCATTCTCAGGATCACGCTCTAAAAGCTCTCGATAAAGGGCCTCGGCTCGCTTATAATCATCGGTTTGCATATATAAATCAGCCAATTGAAGGGCAACAGGCAAATCATCCTTAGTGAGTGACATGGCTTGAATCAACAATTTTTTCGCCTCCGTCAAATCTCCGGCAGTAATGGCCTTTTCAGCCTGTCGCATTTCTTCCTTAAACCGAGCCACATCAAGTCGTTTGGCTTCCTCCTCTTTTAAATGCTCTTCTTTAAAGCGACCGCCCTCTTCAACGCTTTCCACCTTGCGGTATTCCTCTACTTTTTCGGAAATCTTTTCCTTAAATGCCTGCTTTTGCTCTTTTTTTAGACGAAAAAGTCTATGGACCACAATCGCCACAATCGCCACAAATGAAAGAAGAAATAAATAAAGCTCTAACATAGACTCAATTGAATGGTTGGAAAAAAATCAATAGAAATAATTTTAAATGGAGGCAGAACGCTCAGTCAACAAGAAGAAATTTTCCAAAGCCAGTTTTTTATTGACATTTCGCTCAGTAAAATAACGTGTTTCGAGGAGTTTATCAAACAGTTCAGTGATCTCTAGCAAGTGATAACGACCTCCAAAAACAAGAGATTGCCCCCGCATAAAATCATAAATAGCCTTACGCAAGGCCAAACTAGAGGCTTGAAAAAAATCATTTAAAGCCTGTTGATCTTGTTCTAATTGCTGAACATAATCAAATTTTCCCAACAAATCATCATGCTCCAAAAAACGTTCTACTTGATAAAAAAGCTGACGGAAAGCATGCCATTTTGCAGGCTCCTGAACAAATTCAAAAGCCAAACCTGGCTTTCCCTGAGCCATCTGAACGATCTCCTTTAAATCCATCGTATCCTTCATTTCTGAAGCCAAAGCATTTTGGATCAAATCATCAGAAACCAGCGAAAACTC
>JAUHWS010000026.1 GCA_030427295.1 bacterium
CACCACCATCAGGACCTTCAAGCATCATTTCTACATCCACGTCTGATTCGTAGTTAGAAAGTTTTACTTTAGCTTCGTAATCGTTTCCAAGGGTGTAAGTAGAAGATGGGTTGGGGTTGAAACTGAGGGTGGGCATATCAGGAGCTGCAAGGACTTCTACATCGTGCTCAAGAATATATGGATAATATTGGTAGTATCCTTCAGTTGCAAAACCAAGGCGATAATTACCAGGCGCAACCGGAGACCCATTAAGAGTTCCATCCCAGGTAAAAGTAAAGCCTTCATTGGCATCAAAAGAATGGTCTCCAATAAGCTCATACTCAGGATTGTTCTCCGACAAATCCATCAAACCAAATTCAACTTTTGCGAATTCTGTATTCCCGTCCACTTTAACCTGAGCCTCAAAATCTCCATCTTCATGAGGAGCATAGGTGGTGTCAGGAGTTACCACAAAACTCATATCAATTACAGTATTAGCCAAAACGAACTCGTGAGTAACAGCATCAAGGTTATTAGAGACAAATTTTGCTTCATAAATTCCGGGATCAGCATCATTTCCATTGAGTTGACCATCCCAAACAAATGGATAAGCAAATTGATCATCTACAAAAATGTGAGAATCGATTTCTTCAGAATCTTCACTGGCTTCCCCTATAGGACCAGTGATCGTAAATTTAACGTTCTCATTCTGTTGGTAATCAACTAGACCAGTTGTAAAAGTAATATCATTGTCCTCATTGAAATTAAAAATCTCGGGTGGATTTGAAACAGAGATTTCTGTAGCCGCCTCTACTCTAGGCACTGCCACAAGCCCAAACAGCAAAGCTGCTGTAGTTAAGCCAGAAAAGAATCTGGCGAAAGATTTAGATCTATTCATGTAATATGAATTAAAAAATAAAAAAGTAAAATTAGTATAATTTAAACCCACTTGCTTAAAACGAAAAAGTCACTTGTATGTTGCTAAAGATAGATTGACGAAATATGTTTATATTGTTTAAAATTTAATGTTTATTTCAGCTCATTCTAAGGAATACTTAAGAAGTCTAACATAGCTAAATGGAATCAAAAACAAAAATCAGTAGCTGCTACAAAAAAGTTATGCTACAGTAGAATTTGAAATACAAAATAACAAAAAGATAATGATCAAACGACTTCTTAAAAAGAGAAATAGAGACATTGAGCTCATTCTCTGGTTCAAAGAGCTTGGCATTAAAGATGTCCCCCTGGTGGGCGGAAAGAATGCCTCTTTAGGAGAAATGTACCAAAAATTAACCCGAAAGAAAGTCAAAATACCAAACGGCTTCGCGGTGACGGCTTTTGCCTATCATTATTTCACAGAACAAGCCGGCATCAAAAAGGAAATCAAAAGAATTTTGAGAGGGCTCAATGCAAAAAACATTTTAGATTTACAGAAAAAAGGCCGGCTTGTTCGCCAAACCATTCTAGAAGCCGAATTTCCAGAAGAATTAAACAAAGCGATTGAAGAGGCTTATAAAAAAATGGAACGCATGTATGGCAAAGGCTGTGACACGGCAGTCCGCTCATCAGCCACAGCTGAAGATCTACCTGACGCCTCTTTTGCAGGCCAACAAGAAACCTTCCTAAACATTCGAGGAAAAGCCAGTCTACTGGAGGCATGTAAAAAATGTTTTGCTTCACTATTTACTGACCGAGCCATCGCCTACCGAGAAGAAAAGGGCTACGACCACTTCTCTATCGGCCTCTCCATTGCCGTTCAAAAAATGGTACGCTCGGACATCGGAGCCAGTGGGGTCATGTTCAGCATCGATACCGAAAGTGGATTCAAAGATGCCGTTCTAATCAATTCTGCTTATGGGCTGGGTGAAAACGTCGTTCAAGGGGCCGTCAATCCGGATGAATTTTATGTCTTTAAGCCAACTCTTAAAACAGGACACAGGCCCATTTTAACTAAACGAATCGGAAACAAAGAAATCAAAATGATTTATTCTGAAGGAGGTGCAAAATCTCCCACCAAAAATGTTCCCGTGGCCAAAGAAATGAGACGCCAATTTAGCATTGATGATGACGAGGTCTTACAATTGGCAGAGTGGGCCATCATCATTGAAGATCACTACAGTAAAGAGGTGGGCCACTTCAAACCCATGGACATGGAATGGGCCAAAGATGGAGTCACCGGTGACCTCTACATTGTGCAAGCCAGACCAGAAACCGTCCAATCTCAAAAAGATTACAGTGTTTTAGAAGACTACAAATTGACTCAAAAAGCTGGAAAGCTCCTCACTCAAGGGGCGCCTGTAGGCTCTAAAATCGCCTCAGGAAAAGCCAGCGTCATCCATCATGCCGAGGAGATCGTCAAATTCAAAAAAGGAGATGTGCTAGTCACGGACATGACGGATCCAGATTGGGTACCCATCATGAAAATTGCCTCAGCCATAGTCACCAACCGTGGGGGCCGAACCTGCCATGCCGCCATTGTGTCACGCGAACTCGGAATTCCTTGTGTGGTGGGAACCAACAACGCCACCAAAGTGATCAAATCAGGTAAAAAGATCACCATTGCCTGTGAAGGTGAGGCAGGGAATGTTTATGACGGCGCCTTAAAATTCACCGTCAAAAGAACAAGTCTGAAGAACTTAAAACGGCCCAAAACCAAAATCATGATGAACTTGGGAAACCCAGACCTTGCTTTTGAGTCCTCTTTCATTCCGAACGATGGAGTAGGCTTGGCTCGTTTGGAATTCATCATCAACTCCTACATTCAAATTCATCCGCTTGCCCTGCTCAACTTCAAAGATTTAGAGGATGACATGGTTAAAATGAAAATCGAAGAAATCACACATGGCTATGACAATAAGGCTGATTTCTTTGTCGACAAACTGGCTCAAGGCGTGGCCACCATTGCCGCGGCCTTCTACCCGAAAGATGTGATTGTACGTTTGAGTGACTTCAAATCCAACGAATATGCCAACTTAATTGGAGGAGAGGGCTTTGAGCCCAAAGAAGACAATCCTATGATTGGTTGGCGTGGGGCGAGCCGTTACTACGATCCTAAATACAAAGATGCTTTTGCCTTAGAATGCAAAGCTATGAAAAAAGTACGGGAAGAAATGGGGCTCACCAATCTCAAATTGATGGTGCCTTTCTGTCGCACCGTAGAAGAGGGAGAAAAAGTTCTGGCTGAGATGAAAAAGAATGGACTCGAACGAAAGAAGAAGGGGCTAGAAGTTTACGTCATGTGTGAAATTCCCAATAATGTAATTCAAGGGGAAGCCTTCTGTAAAATTTTTGATGGCTTTTCAATTGGGTCTAACGACTTAACCCAACTTACTCTCGGAGTGGACCGCGACTCTGAACTCGTACGCCACGTCTTTGATGAGCGGGACGAAGGTGTCAAGGAACTCGTCCGGCAAATCATTAACATTGGAAAAAAGAAGAAGAAAAAAGTGGGCATTTGTGGTCAAGCACCTAGCGATTACCCCGAATTTGCTCGCTTTTTAGCTAAAGAAGGCATCGACAGCATGTCACTGAATCCCGACACGGTGATCAAGACCACAATGGACTTGAACAAGAAGAAATAAACTAAGAACGCTTCAAAAAAGCTGAAGCCAAAAGAGGCTTCAGCTTTTTTGATTGACGAAATGCAACAGGCTAGATAACTTTAAAACAGATGCCATGGTGCTTCATTGAGGACGAAGGCGCATTTCAAGACTTGGTAGCCAACAATTCCGTTGGTGGCTGAGTTTCCTGAGATGAAGCAAGGCATCTGAGGTTTGGTTGAGACTTATGACTCCCACTCCTCCGCTGCTGTCCTTACCCCAGCTGGACGCTAGGGGGGCAGCGAATTTGGGTCCTTGAACGGACCTATCCTCTGATCGACGAAAGTCGATCCACTCCGTGGAGGACTACACCTCCCCCCGTAGAACTTCACGGAGTGTCTTTTTTAGTTGCCAGTCATATCATCTAAATCGTAGTAATAATACTCTCCATTTTTATCGACCCACTTTTCAAGAGACTCATCATAATGGAAAGTATCGCGATCAATCTCAAGCAAAGGTTTCTCTTGATAATAAAAATAATTCTTATCCTTTGCCAAGGAACCGAAATAATACATCAAGTCATAATCACCTGGGTTATCTTGACTAGACATTAACGACTTAAAGCTATCAATATCAACCCCTTTAATTTCTGAAATTTCTCCATATCGATCCATATAATAAGCCTTGCCATTGGTAATATAATAATTCACTCCAAATGCTTGAAAGTCTGATGGATTAACTCCATCTAAAATAGAATATCCCTCTGGATCACAAAGTCGATTATGATGGTTCAGCAAACGATAGACCCGCTCATCGTTGCCAAAGAAAACACCGTAATCATGAAAGAACTTGAAGGTATCAATACCAAAATCATTCAAAGTTTCATTCAATAAGTGAAGGTCATCACCGTCATGATAAAAAATAGAGGGGCATTCGTCATCAACAACGGGATAAGGAAGGTGGGCAAAATCAAGAGGTGAAACAGCATTTACAATGTCATCATGATAATAAACATGATTCTTGTCCCTTGCATAACCCCCTTCAAGGACCTCAAAGGTAGGCATATCGGCTGCTTCTAATTCGAAAAAAAGCTGAGCCGATTTAAAGGTACCATAAACTGAATAAATTCCATTTTTATCCTTAAAATAACTTC
Source organism: bacterium (assembly GCA_030427295.1). Taxonomy (GTDB): domain Bacteria; phylum Patescibacteriota; class Gracilibacteria; order UM-FILTER-43-11; family UM-FILTER-43-11; genus JAUHWS01. The sequence goes on from JAUHWS010000026.1 coordinate 4,672, forward strand.
CACCAACGTAAACAAATGAATCAGGGTCAATTACTATCTGACTTGAAAGAATACGACAACCTTCGTAACAAGAGATCGGATAAACATTTTCTCGGTCACGAGCAAAATAAACAAATAAATAATTGCCTTGACTATAGTAATAATCATACAACTCAAACATTTCCCCAACGCTACCTGGAACAAGACTGTCTAGTTGAAACAAGTGAGCCTTGTCACCCGCAATGGAATAACCAAAATCACCGTTTGAATCATGATAAATTTGAAAGCTCTCTGCATTAGCCTCACTTATTTCAGTGAAACTAAAATTAGGATCATCAGGCCTAGGGGACAATCCGTATACCTTGCCATTGTGTCTTCCATAGTAGTACTCAAGAACATACATTTGTACTTTGCCGATATAATCTAAAGGGAGAAATTGCGACCCATCCCAAGCTAAAATTCTAGCTGTTTTATCCTTTAGATCTTGCCAACTCGCTAATTTAGAACGCCAAAGGATTTCGGCAGTCTCAGCCCGGGTCAACAGTTGATCAGCAGATTCGATGCTGTCCGGAAGAACCTTATCCATCATTTGAAGAAGGTAGCCATTCGCCCAGTGCCCAGGTGATCCATAATACGCCTGACCGTTGTTTATTATTTTGGCTGCCTCGGCTACGTTTATTGGCTTTTCTGGATGAAAAAGACCGTCAGGATAGCCACTAATCATCTCTTTTTCCTTAGCCCAACAGACATGAGGAATAAACCAATCCCCCGCCTTTAAATCATCAAAGCAAGGTTCGGTTGGCAGCTCCAGCTGAGAATTATAATCGTCATTCAACAATAAGGTCATCTTCAAAAATTCAGCCCGGTTGACCAGCTGATCTAAGCTAAAGGTACCATCCGCATACCCTTCTATAACCCCGTGTCCTTCTAACGCTGAAACAGCCTGATAGGAAGAGGAGGTCTCTGGAACATCAGAAAAATCCGCAAACACAGATGGAATCATAATAAAACTGAAGAAGAAGGCAAGCCAGTGTTTTTTGTTCATTTTGTGGGAGTTGTAGTTTACTTTTTAGTCACTTTCTTTTTAGCCATTTTTTTAGCCGTTCCAGCAGCTTTCTTTACTTTCTTTTTCGCATCTTTTACTTCAACAGTCGCTTTTTTGGTGGCTTTTTTAACAGTACGCTTCGCCTTTTTTTTGGCTTTGGTAGCTGTTTTAGTCACGCGCTTTTTAGTTTGTTTTACCTCTTTTTTAGCCATACCTTGAATTTCTTCCAATTTTTCTTTGGCCCGTGCTGCAATGTCATAACCTGTCTCCTCAATTTGAGAAAAATACTCACGCATTTTCTCTTTTGACATTTCAACCGCCTCTCCCAACTGACCATTGTCGGCTAACTTTTTAGTTTCATCCACTGCTTCCATCCCCGCCTCTTTAAAAGCTCCCACCAATGCCTGAAAGGCATCTTGCTTCGAACGTGATTTTTTTTTCTTGATTTCATCACGCAAACGACTTCCTTTTTTAGGCGCAAAGAGCATGCCAAAAGTAAGCCCAGAAACGAGACCAACAATGTATTTACCAATTTTCATATTCAATTTTATTAGATGTAGATTTAATAGAAGCTTAACAAAAAAAGATACAGTGAATCAAACGAAAAGACTTGCTGGAAGCTAAAGAGATTCCTTAATCCGCCTTGCTAAAGTTTCCCCCACGAGTTGTTCCAACTGTACCTGACTTGCCTGTCTGACTTTGGCCACGGATCCAAAATAGGTAATCAGCTTCTTTTTCATTTTTGGACCCACCCCAGAAATTCCATCTAAAGCCGATTGAGTCATTGTTTTATTCCGGGAATTTCGATTGGCCGTGATGGCAAAACGATGAGCCTCATCTCGAAGACGCTGAAGCAGGTAGTTGGCTTCGGAATTTTTTGGCAAATCAATAGGTTCTGATTTTCCTGGAAAAAAGACTTCTTCCTCTCGCTTTGCTAAACTGATCATGGGAATGTTTAATCCCTTGGCAAACAAAACATCATGCGCGGCATGAAGCTGACCCTTTCCTCCATCAATCACGATCAAGTCAGGACGGGCTGTGAAAGAGGTGTCTTGCTTCTTTTTTTGATAGGCAAAATAAATCTGTCGGCTCAATTGAGTTTTATCCTCAAAAATAGACTGGACTTTTTTTTGAAGCTCATCAGGAGCTTTTTTAATCAACTCAAAACCCATTTTTAAATAATAGTCCTCCAGAGATTCATCAGCAAACAAGTACAACCGTTTCTGCCTGGAGCTTTGAATCAGTTTATGTAAAAGAAAGGAGCCCAATTTCTTCCCTTGATGATCGGGATGGACCCAAAGGGCACTCAATTCATCAATTTTATCAGACAGATGACACAGTCGAGCCAAGGCAATGATTGCTTTTTCATGTTCAATCACATAAAATTGCTTGTAACTTGGATCATGTAGGTTTTCCCAAACGTGGTCGATAAAATCAGCTTCCGATTTTTTCATCTTTCTAAGCCCATAGCCTTCGGGAAGTTGGGCGGGTAAATAATTGAGGCGACGCGTGATCACCTCTTCCATGCTCTTAAAATCATCATTCTTATTCGCCGTACTGCGGAGTCGAAATTGACGATAATCTTTTTTAGCGGGCTCCCCCTTTTTAAAGACCACCATACTTCCAATGGTCTCCGTGCCTCCCAAATGGCTGATGTCATAGCACTCAATTCGCTTAGGAGTTTCATCAAGGTTTAAAGCCTTGACTAGGTCATCCAGGGCTTTTTCACCTTTTCGCTCATCGACCATCCACCGTACTCGAGACTGCTGGGCAAAACTACGAGCATTCTTTTCGGCCAAAGAAATGAGCTGATCTTTGTGACCCAATTTTGGAACGAGTAATTTGACCTTGTGATCGGTTTGGCTGGAGATATAAGCCTGCAACCCTAACGTAACGCTAGGGTTGATCGATAAGATGATTTCCTTTGGAATATCGGCTGCACGAGAATAATAGTCCATCAAAAAAGCTTCCATGATTTGTGCAGGAGTCTCTCCGCCTTCTGAAATAAATTTTTCCTGATTGATGAGGCGCCCTCCTCGGATCTGAAACAGAACAAAATAGTTTTTCCCCAAATCTTCTACATAAGCCACCACATCTCGATCTGAAAGCAGTGTATCGGTGATGATCTGCTTCTCGGCAGAACGCTCAATGGCTGCAATTTGGTCCCGGAGGGACGCCGCCCGCTCAAACTTTTTGGAACTTGCAAAGGCTGTCATCTGTTTTTTAAGGGATTCAATGGCAGGTTTAAAATCCCCAGACAAAAAACGGAGCAGATCCTGAATTTGTTGGCCGTACTCCTCTGGCGTGACTATCCCAGCACATGGGCCGGTGCAGCGTTTAATGTGATAGTCCAAGCAAGGTCGCTTGGCCGTCGTACCGCCTACTTTAACAGCCACCTTGGCACCCTCAAGAGGGGTGCCCTCAGGATCCACCGTGATGTTCTTTTGGCTGCACAACTTAAAGATTCGCCGCGCCGATTCCACAATCCGCTGCACATCCATCCCACTGGTCTTGGGTCCAAAATACTTCGCCCCATCCTTTTGAATCTTTCGAACGGTCAAAAGCTCTGGATATTCCTTTTGAACCGTGACTTTGATGTACTGAAAGGTTTTGCTGTCTTTCAACAAAACATTGTACTTCGGCTGATTCTCTTTGATCAAATTGTCCTCCAAAATCAAGGCTTCCATGTCCGAGTTCACCTCCACCCATTCCACCGATTCAGCCGCTTCCATCAATTTTTGGTTTTTGATGCCATGCTTCACACTGGGACGAATGTAACTTTGGAGCCGCTTGCGGAGATCTTTAGCCTTTCCCACATATAAAAGTTCTTCCGTTTTATCGAGAAATTTATAGATCCCCGGCCCATGAGGAGCTTTTGCGATGGTGGATTTCAGAGATTTGTTCACAACCCTATTCTAGCAGAAAAGACTCTACCAAAAAAACAAAGAGCAGAGGTGAAATCAAAAATAAAAAAACCATGAGCTCAGATGCTGAAAGCAATAAAGAATGGCTAAAAACCTCGAAAGTAGAACTTTGTATGGGGATATCTGAAAGGGAAATTCCTGCTGATTTCTAAAGAGGTTCAATTCAGTCTTCAGGCGTATATGATAACTTAGAAAGAGACCAAGTGCAGTTTATCTTATATGAACTAGAGGGAGTCAGGCCAGAATTAGCCCTGAGGATGCTTCAACAATTTTGTGAGAATGGACCCTTAGTAAAAGTGACGTATTTTGTTTTGGATCTAAAAAAACAGCTTGCAGATGAAGGGAGTCAATTTAAAAAAAGTAGCACGAACAAACATACACTAAAAATTCTAATCAGCACGATAAAAGGAAGAAGAGAAAGTCAAATCAAAGCGGCAGCTAATGAGCTCCAAGTTGCTTATGAACTATGTTTACCAGAAAGTGAAAAAAAAGAATATTAAGGCGCGAGGCCGGGAGACTTATTGGGAGAAGGGTTCCAGGAGATAATAAAGCTTTGAAACAGGAAGTAGAAAGAGCGCGCAGATTCAAAGATGATCAAAATGAACTAATAAAGCTTAGAAATGAGCTGTTGAAACTAACAGCTGGTGCCATATAAACTCGAATAGTAGTTGATTTATTTGCAGTAGAAAGTAGAATAGCCATATGAATTTGATTAGAGGATTTTGGGATGAGTTAAAATCCCCCATCATCGGTCTATCTCCCATGGACGGCGTCACCGACGCACCCTTCCGTTACATCATGGCCAAATACTCCAATCCATCGCTCATGATGACCGAGTTCACCAATGTCGAAGGACTGGCCCGGGGAGCCGTGAACATGCTCAAGGAATTCGAATACGATGAATCCGAGCGACCCATTGTCGCCCAAATTTATGGGGTCGAGCTCGAAAGTTTTTACAAAGTCGCCCTCATGAACTGCTATCTCGATTTTGATGGCATAGACATCAACATGGGTTGTCCCGCCAACAAAGTCGCACGACGAGGTTCCGGAGCGGGTATGATCGGAATTCCTGAACACGCCAAAAAGGTGGTCACCATCGTCAAAAAAGCGTGCGAGGATTGGAACAATGGTATTACTTTGGAGGAAGCCAGGATCCGGCCCAAAATCATCACACGACTCAAAAAAATGAGACCCGTCGAACCCATACGAAAACTTCTTCCCGTTTCAATTAAAACACGCACAGGGATGGATGAAATCGTCACAGAATGGTGGATTTCACAACTCATTGAAACCGAGCCCGCCAACATCTCACTCCACGGCCGCACCCTCAAACAAATGTATCTCGGCGAAGCCAACTGGGAAGAAATTGCCAAAGCCGCTCAACTTTGCAAAGGAACCGGCATCAGCTTTCTAGGGAATGGAGATGTCAAATCCATAGAAGACGCTCGAAAAAAAATCAACGACTATGGCGTCGACGGCGTGCTCGTCGGCCGAGCCACCTTTGGGAACCCCTGGTTCTTCAGCGAACATGAGCCAAGCAAAGAAGAGCGATTTCAAGTCGCCATCGAACACTGTCGCTACTTTGAAGAAAATTATGCCAAACGCCATGAGCCACCCGTCAAAATCCCCTTTTTTGCCATGCGCAAACACCTCGCCTGGTACTGCCGCGGCTTTGATGGAGCCAAAGAAATGCGCACCAAACTGATGCAAAGCAACAGCAGTCAAGAGGTGGAGGAAATTTTCTCAGAACACAACTAAAGAGCAGGTAATTTTCTCCTTAACAAGAAGTGAGAAAATATAGATTTAATAATGAAGAACAAGAGTGAAATGAAAAAAGTAGAAGTAAAACCTCTAATCCAATTAATAATAAGAAGCCCCTTCATCTGACAAAACTTGCAATTTTCCTCAAAATTTGATAAAATAAAAGAAAGAAAAATAACAAAAAACAAAATGACAAACGACTTTTTTGCAGAACTATCGCCTATCTCAACCCCACAAATCAAAGTGGTCGAAGTGACCGGTGATTTAGACGAAGCCAACATTGACAAACTAAAAATGGTCGTTGAACCACTTTTAAATGAAGCAGGACTCAGTCAACTAGTTTTAGATTTTAGCAAGCTCCGATTCATCAACAGTAAAGGCATCGGCTATCTTGTCTCAGTCCACACCCACGTCACCAAAGAAAGCAAAGTCCTGGCCATTGCAGGTGCCACCGAAGCCGTGATGGATGTGATCAGCCTTGTGGGACTCACCAGTATCATTCCCAATTACACCACCGTTGAAGAAGCCATGACCGTTAAGCAGTAGGTTTAACCTGCTTCCAAGATTGGTAGTAATCTCTTCGACGATCGATATTGTGAAACTTCAAAATATCATCCGACACTAAAACATTTGCTTTATCCCCCAACTTTCTTAAACCACTCATGGTCTTTCGCTTGTAGGTTTTTTTAAGGATCCATTCGATAAAATCCCCCAACTTACCACCCAACAACCACTCCGCAAAACGCTTGGTCTTACGCTCCTTGTGATAATACATATTCCTGAGTTGATGATTTGAAAATTTCAAACCATAAGTCAAAAGCCATTGCTCATTGAGTTCTTTAAAATACTTAAACGTGTCCTCTCCGTAAATAGGGGATAAATTTTTGGTCCAATAAGCCAAATAAGGATCCTCGGGTTTCAACTCCAACTCCTCCATATTCAATTTTTTATCAGTCACAAAAAAGCTCAAACAAAAACGCCCCACCACCTTGTCACCATGACGACGAACGCCATAAAATTGAAGTACCAGTGTGATGATCAAACGAGCGATCCACATCCTTCCAGATTTGATCACAATAAACAAATCAATGTCCGATTGCTCATTGGGATTGTCATAAGCCAGATTGTTACAGACTGCAATCATCTTCACAAAAGGAACCGCTCGCATGTACTGACCATACAAACGCGTACGCGTCCAAAATTTCTCAGCAATAAAGCGGCGTGTTTTTCGAGTTTCCACAATCGACTCCCGACCCGGCAAAGTATAATAATCCCGAAGGAGCAAAAGCTGCCCTGATTCAACCAAGTGAACCAGAGTCAATTTTAGCTCCTTGATATGAAGCGGATATGTATAACGATAAAGATGATCCCTAATTTCATCTGCCATCAGAGGAAAATCAAACAGATCATAAAAACGGATGGTTTTTAGAATCGACTCCACCAGTTCAGGCTGAATATGCTCTGTATTTAAATTTATTTTAAGCCGCTTCTTTTCTTTCACCTCCTCCATAAATTAGTTTTTATGACAACCTCAATTTAACATGCTAAAAATGATTTGACCACCATCAGCTTATCTGATAACTTGAGTCTATTATAAATCATCAATGAAAAAACGAGTTCTCTCTGGAATCCAGCCGTCCGGTAAGCTCCATATTGGAAATTACTTCGGAATGATCAAGCGAATGGTCGAGTACCAGGATTCTAGTGACCTCTTTTGCTTTATTGCAAATCTTCATTCCCTCACCACCATTCAGGAGCAAAGCAAACTCAAAGAACTCACATTGGAAGCCGCCATGGACATGTTAGCCCTAGGGATTGACCCCGAAAAGGCTCATTTTTGGGTCCAATCGGATGTTCCAGAAGTGGCAGAACTCACTTGGATCCTCTCGTGCATCAGCTCCATGGGAATGATGGAACGAGCCCATAGTTATAAAGATAAAATTGCCAAAGGCATTCAACCAAGTCTAGGACTTTTCAATTATCCCGTGTTGATGGCTTCAGACATCCTAATCATTCAAGCCGAAAGCGTGCCTGTTGGAAAAGATCAAAAACAGCACCTGGAAATGACGCGTGATTTAGCCACCAAGTTCAATCATCAGTTTGGAGAGACCTTTACCATTCCCGAACCAGACATTCAAAAGACCGTTGCAACCGTTCCTGGAACCGACGGGCAAAAAATGAGCAAGTCCTACGACAACACCATTCCTATTTTTGGGACAGAAAAGGAAATCAAAAAAGCCGTCATGAGCATTGTCACCGACTCAAAGGGTGTGGACGACCCCAAAGATCCAGACACCTGCAACGTGTTCGCCATTTATAAACTCTTTGCCAACGAAACTGAGCTCAAAGAAATGACAGAAGCCTACCAAAAAGGCGGTATGGGCTACGGAGAGGCCAAGAAAAAACTACTGGCCAAAATTCAAGACACCTTTGGACCCTTTCGTGATAAAAGAGCTGAACTTGAAGCCAATCCAAAAAAAGTGGAAGAAATTTTGCATGTAGGAGCCGAAAAGGTTAGAAAAATCTCTCTGGAAACCCTCGAAACAGTCCGAGAAAAAACGGGATTGAAGTATTAGAATAGATCTCTCCACAAGGTCGAAATGAAAAATCGAAACTTTTAATTAGTAATTCGTAATTTGTAACTAAGTCATGACCAAATATATTTTCGTCACGGGCGGCGTGTGCTCTTCCCTCGGAAAAGGAATTGCTTCCTCCTCCATTGGTAACCTGCTCAAAGCAGCCGGATACAAGGTTTTCATGCAAAAATTGGATCCCTATTTAAATGTGGATCCCGGAACCATGAGCCCCTTCCAACACGGAGAGGTATTTGTGACCGATGATGGAGCAGAAACCGACTTGGATCTAGGCCACTACGAGCGCTTCATTGACGTTCCCCTTTCGAGACTGAGCAGCTTTTCAACCGGACAAGTCTATCAAACCGTCCTCGATGCCGAGCGACGTGGAGACTATTTAGGACGGACTATTCAAATCATTCCTCACATCACCGATGAAATCAAACGTCGAATTCGAGAAGCCGCAAAACAGTCCAAAGCTGACATCATGCTCTGTGAAATTGGAGGAACCGTGGGAGACATTGAAGGACAACCTTTCATTGAAGCCTTGAGGCAAATGCGACATGAAGAAGGAATGGAAAATACCCTCTTCATTCACCTGACCCTACTTCCCTACCTAGCCTCGGCCAATGAACTCAAAACCAAGCCGACCCAACTCAGCGTACGGACCTTGCAGAGCATGGGGATCCTGCCTGATATGATCATGGTGCGAGCGGATGCAAGAATCCAAAAAAAGCATCTTCAAAAGATCTCCAATTTTTGTGATGTGGACATCGAATCGGTCATTCCGGCACCCACGGTCAAAAGTATCTACGAAGTCCCTCTTAATTTTGAAAAATACGGACTCAGTGAAACCATCCAAAAAAAGTTAAAACTCAAAGTCAAAAAACCCAATTTGAAAGAATGGGAAAAGGTGGTCAAAAACATTCATGAATCCAAACAGGAGGTTAAAATTGGACTGGCTGGAAAATACAACGAACTCGATGACGCTTACCTTTCAGTGATCGAAGCCATCAAAGCTGCCAGCTATTTTCACAAGCGCAAACCAGAAATTGTTTGGATTGATGCCGAAAAAATCGAAGCCGGTGATGAAAAAGAGTGGAAAAAACTCAAAGAAGTCAATGGTGTGGTCGTCCCTGGTGGTTTTGGGTCCCGTGGGGTGGAAGGAAAAGTAGCCGTGGCTCGCTATTGCCGAGAAAACAAAATACCTTATTTAGGTTTGTGTCTGGGCTCCCAAATCATGGCCATCGAAGTCGCCCGGCATGTGGCAGAAATTAAGAATGCCACGTCCGAAGAATTTTCGCCCAAAGCCAAGAATAAAGTCGTATGCTTCATGCCCAACCAACATGAAAAAAAAGCCAAAGGCGGAACGCTTCGTTTGGGATCTTGGCCCTGCAAAATTGAAAAAGGAACCGTGGCGCACAAAGCTTATAAAAAGGATAAAATCGAGGAGCGCCACCGACACCGCTACGAATTCAACAATGGATTTAAAAAAGACCTCGAAAAAGCAGGCTTGATTTTCTCAGGCATTTCCCCAGACCGAGAACTGATGGAAATCGTAGAACTTAAAAACCACCCCTTCATGCTGGGGTCTCAATTCCACCCCGAATTCAAAAGTCGACCCAACAAACCTCATCCTCTTTTTAGAGAGTTTGTGAAGAATTGTTTGTAAAACCTTAGTAACGGCCCGATCGTTCTTGGGCTTCAGAAGCAATCGCCTCTTTTTTGGCATGCCACCATTTGTACAAGCGACGCATTTGGTCTGTTTTTAGTTTGCTCGCCACAGTGGTGACAAAATATTCCGGATTTTCCATACCACTCAGCCAGTCAATTAAATTAGCCTCACTACCTCCATCCCCACGTGCAATTGACAGAAGCTCACGGCGGAGGTATTGGCCAGTACCAATTGCTGATTCAACAGCTTCTGACCACCAATTTTGAAGTTGGAAAGTAAAATTTCTACTTTGTGAAGCTGTAAAGCGTCTTTCTAGCAGAAGCTTGAGCGCTTCTGGATTCTTTTGAGCAGCAATCATCCACTTGAATCGATCCAAATTTCCAGTATCAGCTGCTATTTTCAATGATGCATAGTTCTCCAAAGTTCCTAAAATTGCCTCAGCCAACTGGGATTCTGAAGAATTTTCAGCCAGTTGCTCTACAATCGCTCTCGTATCATCCGCTCCGGGGGCAAGATGGTGCCGATGCTGAGGACTTCCACCTGGGCGCTCTAAATATGGATCTTGCTCATCAACCATAATAATCATTTTAAGTTATCAAACCATCTCTAAATTATAGCACATTTTAAGAGAAATTGCAAAAAAACTGAATCCAAAAGAACCTGGAAGGCAGGGCCATCCAGGTTCTTGAAGGAACAATCTATTAGTTCTGATAAGTCACAGTAATATTCGAAACAGAGGTTTGACCGTCTTCTCCTTCACCATAAACACTAAAGCTATTGTCCCCAGGGCTCAAACTCACTGCAATACTCCATTCAGTATCTCCTTCCGAAAAACTGCTCACAGGAGAACCATTCAAGTAAACGGCTTGAACCGCAGAACCCACAGATCCACCCAAAGTAATTTGATCCAAAGTCGTTTCATAAGTACTAGAGGTGGACGGGATGGAAATGGAAAGGCTCAAATTATCTGCACTATCCTCAGGAGCTTCTTCATCATCAGGAGAAGACTCGTCATCTGAAGCATCAGCCGGAGACTCAGCATCACCCACTGTAATCTTCATGGTGGCTGTTCCAATCAAAGCATTGTTTTTGTCATAGGCCTCCACGGTATAAGTGTTAACGGCATCCTCTTTAAGTGTGTCCAAATCGGCGCTAGCATTGTAACTAAAGGTCGTATTGCCAGGCTGGTAGGCTTGAAGCTGATAACTATTCACCACCACACGTTGGGTCCCAGAAGGAACTGTTCCTGTGATTTTGAAAGAAGTGTCTTCTGTCGCATAATTCTTACCTCCATTAGGAGCCGTAAAAGCCACATCTCCTGTAGAAGGCGTATCTTCATCATCCTCAGAATCATCTTCATCTTCATCATCCAAACCTGCCTCATCCGCCACGGATTGAGGAAGTTCCAAGGTAATAGTAGCCGCCGCACTTTCATTTCCATCTTCATCAATGGCCACGATAGAATAGATATTTTCACCCACCTTCATATTTCCTAGCTCAGCATTCGCAATGTAAAGGTAGTTTGTGTCGCCTGCTTCATATAATTGAAGTCGATAACCATTCACTTCCACGGCAGCTGTATCCGAACTGACCGTTCCGACAATATTTTGCTTAATTGTATCTAAAGTGACCGTTTCACCATCAGAACCTGGATCAGTAATTTTTGGCTTGGAGGGACCATCTTCATCACTAGAATCCTCCTCATCCTCATCCTCATCACCATCCTCATCCTCAGAATCTGGTGTGTCTTCATCTTCATTATCAGAAGAGTCATCCTCTGAACTTGAAATGATATTCCCTTCCTTTTTCTGATTCCAAATGTACCATTCTGACTTCTCAAAAGCTTCGTCTACCGCAGAAACCAAATCTTCGTCCTCCCCATCAGCAATATTAGCAATCAGAGATTCACTAGCTGTCAACTGTTGACCTACACCAATCGTTTCAGTAGAAATCACTTTACCATCCAACATTAAATCGGCTTCAACTTCCCCCTTGTAAACATAAACTTTATTTGGCGCCTCGACAGCAAAAATAGCATTCTGACTAGAGCGGGCCACAAAATTAGGCGTTAAAACCTCAACGTCAACCGCATTAGAAGTGAACTCGGTCGTATTCATCCAAATAGACCCCTTATCCAAATCCATGGAAATCACAGAAGCCTCCGTCTCTTCAGCAAGAGTCTCAAAAGTTAAACTGGACGACTGATCGAGCCGCGCCACCGATCCATCAAAGAAATTCAAAGTCAGGCGACCATCGGATAGAGTTTTAAGTTTTTCCCCTTGAAAAACGGGAAGAGGAGTATTAGGAATCGTGTCCCAAAGCTCTGCTCCAGTGGTCATCACCTGAGCGCTACCCGACTCGAGAATCACAGACACATTCTCAGCAGATTGATCCGGTTCAGTCTCACCGCCAAACAAAGCCCCAATCAGTTTCCAAAGGGCAAACAAAATCACCAAAAAAATCACCACTGCGGCAACAGGCTTGATGTAATCTGAACCTCTTCGGTTTCGAGGGACTCTTCTTCTATTATTATATTGATAGTAATTCATAGTCAAAAGAGTGCTTAATTGTTGAGTGGAAAAATCTGAGTCAACAACTTAAAATAAAATGATGTGCAGGAATTCTACAAAAGCATATTTCGTTTGTCAATTCGTGCATCAAGGATTATAGTATACGAGTGCACTGAGATGCAAACAAAACCCCACACTCCTAACCTGAATTTGTTAAACCACTATGCTTAAAACCATCATCAACTCCATTATAGGAGATGCCAACGAAAAACTACTCAAAAAGAAGCAACCCCTCGTTCAAGCCATTAATCAAAAGGAAATTGAATTCCAAAGTCTATCTGAAGACGCTCTAAAAGCTAAAACATCCGAATTCATTCAGCGACTTGAAAATGGCGAAACGACAGACGACATTTTAATCGAAGCGTTTGCTACTGTAAAAAATGCCTGTCGCCGACTGAACGGTCGAAAATTCCAACTGGGCAAAGAAGAAAAAAGCTGGGACATGATTCCCTACGATGTACAGCTCCTGGGAGGCATCATGATCCACGAAGGCCGCATCGCTGAAATGAAAACTGGTGAAGGGAAAACCTTGGTAGCCAGTCTTCCTCTTTATCTCAATGCGCTAAGCAAAAAAGGGGCACACCTGATCACCGTCAACGACTACCTGGCCAAACGCGATGCCGAATGGATGGGGGTGCTTTATAATTACCTGGGGCTCACCGTTGGAACCATCATTCATGGCATCAAGCCTGACGAACGAAAAGCCGCTTACAACGCAGACATTACCTATGGAACCAACAATGAATTTGGATTCGATTACCTACGAGACAACATGGCTCAAACCCTGGAAAGACGGGTTCAACGCCCCCTCCATTATGCTATTGTCGATGAAGTCGACTCCATTTTAATTGATGAAAGTCGAACCCCTCTTATCATCTCTGCCCCCGCTGAGCAATCAACTAAGAAATACTATCAGTACGCCCAGCTCATCAACCAATTGGTAAAAGATGAGCACTATAATATCGATGAAAAGGGGAAATCTGCCACGCTCACCGAGGAAGGGATCGCCAAAATGGAACAACTCATGGGAGTGGACAACATTTATACCGAGGCGGGATTTTTAGAAGTTCATCACATCGAACAAGCCTTAAAAGCTAAAGCCATTTTTCAACGGGATAAAGATTATCTTGTCAAAGAAGATCAAATCATCATTGTCGATGAATTCACTGGACGTCTGATGCCCGGTCGACGCTACAGCGATGGACTCCATCAAGCCATTGAAGCCAAAGAAAATGTAGAGGTTAAACGCGAAAGTAAAACACTAGCCACCATCACCTTCCAGAATTTCTTCCGTCTTTACGAAAAATTATCCGGAATGACTGGAACTGCCAAAACCGAGGAAGAAGAATTCTTTAAAATTTATGGATTGGAAACCGTGGTCATCCCCACCAATAAACCCATCGCACGGCAAGATTTATCAGATTTGATTTATAAAAATGCCCGAGGCAAATGGAATGCTGTGGTGGAAGCCATCAAAGAACACCATCAAAAAGGACAACCGGTTCTAGTAGGAACGGTGAGTGTTGAAACCTCCGAAATGCTCTCTAAAATGCTGAAGCTAGCCGGTGTCAAACACGAAGTCCTCAATGCCAAACACCATGAACGGGAGGCTGAAATTGTCGCCTTAGCCGGTCAAAAAGGAGCCGTGACCATTGCCACCAATATGGCCGGACGCGGAACCGATATTAAACTGGGTGAAGGAGTGCGAGAACTGGGAGGATTGGCCATCATTGGAACCGAACGACATGATTCAAGACGAATTGACAACCAGCTACGAGGACGTGCTGGACGTCAAGGAGACCCTGGATTCTCTCGCTTTTTTATTTCCATGGACGACAATTTGATGCGGCTCTTTGGAGGAGATCGTTTAAAAAGCATGATGGAAGCCCTTAAAATAGATGAGAGCCAACCGATTGAAAACCGCTTCATCACAAGACAAATCGAGTCCGCTCAAAAGCGAGTCGAAGGACACAACTTTGATATCCGAAAGCACCTTTTAGAATACGATGATGTGATGAATAAGCATCGTGAAATCATTTACTCGCGCCGACTCAAAATTCTAGAAAACGAAGTCATTTCAGAAGAGATTGAAAAAATGCTCGAGAATGAGGCGCACCATTTGGTAACCCTACACACCTCCACTCCCAGTCGAAGTGAGTGGGACTTGGATACTCTGGCCAAAGGAATCAACACTCTGATGCCCGACGCTGATCGAGATGTTAACGCTAAAGATTTTGAGACTGTTGAAGATTCTGAAAAGCTCGTCGAAGAGGTAAAAGCTATTTTTGCCAAAGAATATGAACTCAAAGCCGAATCCCTTCCCGACCCCAACTTACTGCAAAAAGTAGAGAAGCAAGTGACCCTTCGAGTCATCGATGGTTTATGGATGGAGCACATCAACCAAATGACTCAATTGCGTGAAGCGGTATCACTCCGAGGCTACGGACAACGCAATCCATTGATGGAATACAAACAAGAAGCCTATCAACTGTTTGCTAAACTATTAGAGTCCATTCAACACAATGTAGTGAACACCTTGTTCAAGTTACAAGTTAAAACGCAAACACCACTCGCCACACCTCAAGAAAAACCATCCAACTACCAAACCAACGAGGCTCAAATTCAAGCCAATGTCAACTCACCACGAACCAGCGCCAACAGTAAACTTTCCCCCGCTCAAGCCGCTGTGATTAAAAAAGTCAGCGCCAACACCCCCCCAAAACCAAGTGTTCCCGAAGTCGGCCGAAACGAACCCTGCCCCTGTGGCAGTGGGAAGAAATATAAGAAGTGTCATGGGGCAAGCGCATAAATGAACATGGGTATATACTTTTGTAGGTATATACTTTGGGTTGACTTTAGTATATACTTCCTACTTCATTTCGTCTTCTGAGATTTTGGCTTCAACGAAGTAGTGCGATAACGAAACAACTGTCATTCAGATCTAAGTAACTCATTCATGCTTATTTAATAAGCTTTTTATTCCTACCACTAGTTGTTTCGTTCTACGTTACTTCGTTATCACATCGAACATCAGTGAGTTGCTGAACGTCAGCATTATGAAGAGGGTGAGTATATACTTACACCAAAACATTGAAAAAAAACTAATAGTTTGAGAAAATAGAAGAAATCAAATCCCATGGACCAACGACGACAAAAAATTTTAGAAGCCATTGTGGAGGCATTTATTAAAAATGCCCTTCCCGTTGGTTCAAAGCATCTCACGGATACCTATAATTTTAAAGTGAGTCCAGCTACTATCCGTAATGAAATGGCAGCGCTTGAAAAGGAGGGGTACATCACTCAACCCCACACCTCTGCCGGACGAATCCCTACCAGCAGAGCTTACCGCATGCTCGTGGATGCCATGAAAGAAGAGAAAAAAATCACCCAAAGGGCTGAAGAAGACATGTTGGCGATCAAAAAAGAATACTATCTCAAAAAAACCAAGCAAAAACTCTACGACACCGTTTCCATCCTCGCCAGTGCCACCCAAAACGTCAGTTTTGCCACCGTACCCGACAAACAACAATGTTTTTATATCGGCATCAGTCACATTTTGCGAAAACCAGAATTTATGGCCGAACCCGAAAAAATCACCAAAGTGATCGAGATTCTGGAGCACGACCTATCCAACCTCATCAAAGAACTCGAGGTCACCATAGAAGGCTCCATTTATATCGGTGAAGAAAACATCCTTCCTGAATTTCAAAGCTGCAGCCTGCTCGCCCTCCCCTACTCCCACCAAGGCTTCACAGGAATCATGGGCATCCTAGGCTCCACCCGAATGAACTATGCCTACAACATGGCCGCCCTCAAAACCGCCATCCAAATGATTGATGAGTAGCTTATTGAAGGACTAAGGATTATGGACTAAGGACTAAGCATCTAACAATTCGCAACCCATTCGCAACTCGTAACTAGTAATTCGTAACTCGTAACTACAATGCATTTCCTCGGCATCGACCCTGGACTCAGTGAAGTTGGGTTTGGCATCATCAAACTCAAAGACCGAGAACCCCATTTT
>JAUHWS010000077.1 GCA_030427295.1 bacterium
ATGATGAGTCCCTGGATGTCTCGCATGGCGTTAAATTAATTTAGCAAAGGTCATCATGCGCTGGTCATCGCCCAATCGATACGAAAAATAATTCGGATCACATTTCGTGCAGATGCCAGCCACCTCCACATTCGATTCTAACATACCTTCATCGGCACACTGTTTTTTAGACAGTGACCAAAAATCGACATGTTTGTTATCCAAAATATAAGGATGACAAAACGCCGGCAGCTCCTCTTCTGGATCAGAAAATTCCGAGCAACAGGGTCCCAGCGAGGGGCTGATGCCAACCAACAAATCTTTCCCTTTCGAACCGAACGCTTTTTTCATCCGCTGAATGGTTTTTCCAATGATGTTTTGCGTTGACCCCTTCCACCCCGAATGTACCACCCCCACCGCTTCTCGAATGGGGTCAAAAATCACCACCCCTTGGCAATCTGCCGACTTAGCTCCCAACAATAGATTTTTTGTCCGAGTCACAAAGGCATCGCCTTCAGGCTCGGTCTCTGGTAAGTGGTCCACCTTAAAAATAACATCCGAATGAGTTTGTTCCGCCAGGACCGGCTCTCCCAAGCCCAATTGCTCCACATTTCTCAAAAATTTAGGATCTTTTCTCTCAAAAGAACCCATCGAACGTAGGGTTGTACCACAGGCAAGACTTTCCTTGTAGGTTGAAAAGATTTTGAATTGATAAATCATGGATATTTTTTAAAGAAAAATAGCTAGAATTCGACAATTTTTTTGCTAATCCTATCTAAGCGTTTCGGATCATCTTGCATCCACTGGCTCACATTATGGGGACAATTTGGCAAATAAACAAATTCACTCTTTGTTGTATTTAGAGAGTGTTTTTTTATAAGTTTAATCACCCCATTGGGTATCACTTCATCGTCCTCACCGATAAATACGAGCAACTTTCCTTTAAATGATTCCAATAGTTCATAAGCATCCGAGTTTTTCCAGCTCTCCTCTTTTCGAATCACTTCTGTAAAACCGGAGTCAAATTTCAACTCATACGCATCCCGATCGTAAATACCTGGGCATAAAAGCACTAATTTATCTATTTTTATATGATTTATTAATTTGATGGCCACGTATCCACCCATGCTATAAGAAAAAATACTAACAGGCTGACTAAAAGAAGCTGCTTTGACCGCCTCGTGAGCTTCATTAACTCTCTTTTTCAAGCTGGACTGATTCAGTTGACCTGTGCTCTGACCGTGACCAGAATGATCAAAGGCAAAGGAAGAAATATTCATCGAATGGAGTTTTTCAGCCAGGTAAAAATAGTTGCTAGCTGGTTTTAGTCCACCATGTAACATAAGAAAATCGGGGGAAGGGGCATCACCAAAAGAATAGCCGCTTATTTTTTCCCCCCCCACTTGAAATTTTGTAGAATGAAAGAGTGTAGATGACATTATGTATCTTAAAGTTTCAACATCGACGTCGGTAGCGCATAAGCCAAATCCACGGCCTTCAAGCTGGCTTCCAAATGGTCGTAACTTTCAGCCACCAAGCCCAAAATCCGCGTGGCTTGTTTGGCGGCCTCAAAGGGTTCCAAGCCCCTGGCGATCAAGCCTCCAATAAACCCCGCCAGCACATCACCGGTTCCCCCCACCGTCATCAACGCATTCCCAGTATTGTTGATGGCAATGTCTTCCGCATCCGCAATGATGTCTTCCGGCCCTTTGCACACCATGGTGATGCCCATGTCCTTGGCCCATTTTTGAACGGTCTCAGGGCTAGGATCATCTCCAGTCAACGCCTTAAATTCACCTCGATGGGGGGTAAAAATGCAAGTTTTCGGCAAATTATTCGAATACATCAAGGCGCTGGCATCCACCACCGTTGGCACGTCCAAACCGGCCAAAATTTGCTTCACCGCCTCCTTGGTTTTTGGGTCCGTACCCAATCCTGACCCCATCACCACCGCATCCACCTGCTTGCTAAAATGCAAGATGGTCTTCACATCCGCAGGGGTCAAAATATCCTCTTCAAAGGTCTCCAAAATAAAATTCAACGAATACGTTTTAGCCACTTCTTTGTGACAAGGGGGAATGAAGGGGAAAATCAAATCGACCCCGCTGTGCTCCGCGGCCAAGCTCGACAAAATCGGGGCGCCATAAAATCGCGAGGAACCTCCAATCACCATCACTTTCCCATTGTCTCCTTTGCGCGAATCAGGGTCACGTTCAATCATTTTTATGTTTTAGGATGTCTAAAGCCTTATTTCTTTTTCAAAAAAGGATTTTCGGGATAAATCTGAACTTCCGGTTCCAATTCAATGTCAAACTTGTCTTTGACTTTCTGATGGACTTTCAAGGCCAAGTTCAAAATATCTGAGGCAGTCGCCTTACCCGTGTTCATGAAAAAGTTGGCGTGTTTTTCACTCACCTGAGCTCCCCCCAACTTCATTCCTTTACAACCTGATTGCTCAATCAACCAGCCTGCTCCTGGGAAATGGTGAGGGTTTTTAAAGAAGCTTCCACACGTGAGTCCTGCGGGTTGTTTGGCCACGCGGGATCGAATGTAACCATTCACCTCTTGTTTGATGAAGGCGGTTGGCATCGGGCGAAGCTGCATGGTGGCTGACAAAATGATGTCTTTGGTCTTTTTAAAGTGGCTGGTTCGATAGGCAAATTGAGCGTAATCTGGGCCCACAATCATGGGCTTGTTGCTACCCGTAGGCAAAATAGTGGCATTCAGAAAGACATCTTTCATACAAACATCCGGAATGCCTGCATTTCCATAAACAGCACCACCCACGGTACCTGGTACATTGCAAAAACCCGAAATACCTCCCATTCCCTGGTCTGCTGCCATCATCACCAACTTATTCCACTGCACCCCACTTTCTGCCGTCACTGTATTTTCCTGAAAATAGATTTTATCCATGCGATTCAAAATCACCAAGCCCGGAAATCCATCATCGGCAAACAGGACATTGCTCCCTCCTCCAATCACCAGATAGGGGACGCCTTGTTGTTTGGCAAATTCCCGCAAACCCAGTATGGCTTCCCAGCTACTGGCTTGAGCGAAAAAACGGACGGGGCCTCCCACGCGAAAAGTAGTGAGCTCCTTAAGTGAAACGTTTTGTTGGACATTGAGTTGCATGGCCTCATTCTACTCCGAAAAGGGAATTTTGGCTACCTGAATTCCGGATGGGTTGCGGATAGCTGCAAATAGTTAACGAATGGTTTTAAGGAGCCCCCTCCGTCTCCCCCGAAGGGGAAGGATAACACGGTCACTTCTTAATTTTCCCCTCCCCTTTGGGGAGGTCGGGAGGGCTTCTTTTCTCTTCGCAGCTGGCACTTAGTACTCTGCACTTGAGATGAAGTATATACCCACCTTCTCCCCATCTATATACCCACCCTCTGCAGAATGCTGAGGCTCAGCGACTCACTAACTTTCGACGTGGTAACCAGATAACATGGAACGAAGCAACCGGATGGTAAGACTAAAAAGCTTATTAAATAAACAAAAATGAGTTGTCTAGATCTGAATGACAGTTATTTCGTTATAGTGTTGTTTCGTTGTAGTGAGAATTTCAGAAGACGGAATAGAGCGAGAAGTATATACTAACCTCAATCTAAAGTATATACTTAGAGCCACCTATCATGAACACCCCTGCGCCCCTCTTGCTAGAGGGGAATTGATTGTGAGCTAGACCCACAACAATTCCCCTTCACAGAAGGGGTGCCCGGAGGGCGGGGTAGTCTAAATACAGACGACTCTAGGGTCTAACGCCCTAGAGTGACAAATGGTTTCTTATTCCTCAATGAAGGCGAGGATATATGTCCTCGCCTTCAGGAGTTGATTAAATACTTCACCCAGAACCACCCCTTACCATCAACTCACATTCAGACCATCCCCCCTCTCATATGAGGAGGGGGACAATAAGATTAAGTTTTACGGAGTAGGGGGGATCCTGACGGAATAAATGGTGCACTCAAAATGCCGCTTGTCTAACTAAACGCTAAGCGCCACACACTAAACACTCAATAATATAATTTTTTAAATAAATTTAACCATGTAAACCACCTTTTTTAAAACTAAACAACTCAGCTTGATGGCTAAAAGCCTAAAAATAGAGTAA
>JAUHWS010000078.1 GCA_030427295.1 bacterium
CGTGAAGGACCGCTTCGGCATCTTGAGCGAGGAGTGTGAACGTGAGACCACCCATCCGCCGCCGGCCCGAAGGCCGGTGCCTGCGGTGTGCCACGTGGCCGCCCCCTAGGGGGCCGGAACGGGCCCCCAACTCATCCGGCGCGAACTGGGACGTCATCGTCACCAGCCCGCGTATCACCGGCGCCTTGAGCGCCACCCTGAGCCCGTCTCTCCCGCTTCTGCGGTTGAGAGATGGGCTTTAAACGTGCCTGGGTTCAAAAATCATTTACATTCAAAATAAAATATGTTAAAATATAAAGTATAAATAGATAATAATGACCAGTAAACAACTCAAACAAGATGTGGCGATTCTGGTGGTAGCGGTGTTCTCGGCCCTGGTGCTGGGGACTATCTTGTACAGCGTTGCCGAAGGGTGGAGCATCATCGATTCCTTCTATTTTGTGACCATGACCGCAACCACCGTAGGATACGGTGATTTGGTGCCGACCACCCAATTGACCAAAGCCTTGACGGTGATTTATGCCCTGTCCATCATCCCCTTTGTCCTCTATGCCTTTTCATTTGTCGCCAAGGCGCAGATGGAACGCATCTACAAAAAAGTCCATCATTTGGAGCGGCAGCAAGAAAAGCAGGAGAAAGAGTTGGATGCGGCCGAACGCAAATTGGCCAGACAGCGCGCTAAAATCAAAGAACAAGAAGAAGAATTGGATGCTCAACAAGCGGGTTTTAGACGTCAACTCAAAGCCATCAAAAACCAAGAATCGGATTTGGAGGCGTATGAAAAAGAACTCAAAGCTCAAAAACGCCAGCTTGATAAAGAAGCTAAGCTCAACAAAATTCAAGCCCAAGAGCTCATGGAGCATGACCAGGAACTTGAAGCCGTGGAGGATGTGATGGAGGAAGCACTTAAAAATTAGCGGTTAGCGGTTAGCTCGCTTTGCTTTTAGCGGTTAGACTGGGGATTTTGAGTGTCTTCTTTTTTCCAAATCATTGTCGCTTCATCCACCTGGTCGTATTCGACGTCATCATTCATGTTGGGCAAAACCAACATCATAGGCTTTTGATCGCCTTGAAACGTTTCTTTTATTTTAATGACCAAACCTTCTTTATTTGGCCATCCGTTTTTCCTGGCTGCTTCAACCCATCGAGCCACCTCTGTTTCATCGATTTCCTTAAGTGGGTCTGGCCCAAAAAAACCATCTAAGAGCTTGGTGTAAAGCACGACTTGAAACCTCGGAGTGTTTTCACATTCAATTCCTATGGTGAGATACACATCTCTTACAGCACCCAAACCGTATTGACGTGCTTTTTTGAGCCAAGTTTTATCTAGCAATCCTGAATCAAAATACCAATCCGAAAGGTTCTTTTGCGAGATCAGATAGCATTTGTACTTCTTTTTTTCAACATACACCTCGTCGTTATCAAAGAAAAATTCCATGCTCTCCGTATTAATTTATAGAATAATTGTAGTATATCAAAAAATCCCTCAAAAAAATCACATTGCTTTTTATAAAAAATAAAAAACCCTTTACTGAATGAGAAGGGTTTTTAGTCTAACTGCTCGAAGCCCACAACGTGGGCGGTAACAGCTGACAGCTTGCATAGCGAATGCAGTACAGAAACAAAAAGTCTAGAGTAACGACCATAAATGATACAAACCGTTAGCAGTTTGCTCATTATGTTTCTCCTTAAAAGGAGGTGATCCATCCGCAGGTTCTCCTACGGATACCTTGTTACGACTTCATCCCAATCAATGGTTTTACCTTAGGCACCCTCCCCGAGGGGATAAGGCGACTTCGGGCACCCCCATCTTTCATGATGTGACGGGCGGTGAGTACAAGACCCAGGAACATATTCACCGCAACATAGCTGATTTGCGGTTACTAGCGATTCCAACTTCATGGGGTCGAATTTCAGCCCCCAATCCGAACTGAGACCGGCTTTGGTGAGATTGGCTCCCCCTTGCGGGTTGGCTGCTCATTGTACCGGCCATTGTAGCACGTGTGTAGCCCAGGGCATAAGGGCCATGCTGATCTGACGTCATCCATACCTTCCTCCGACTTGGAGCCGGCAGTCTCTTATGAAAAATGCAACATAAGACATGGGTTGCGCTCGTTTACGGACTTAACCGAACACCTCAAGGCACGAGCTGACGACGACCATGCAGCACCTGTCATCCGGTTCCTTACGGCACCCTCAACTTTCGTCGAGATTCCGGAGATGTCAAGCCCTGGTAAGGTTCCCCGTTTATTGTCGAATTAAACCACATGCTCCACCGCTTGTGTGGGTCCCCGTCTATTCCTTTGAGTTTTAATCTTGCGACCGTACTCCCCAGGCGGGATACTTAACGCGTTAGCTTAGACACAGAAGGGGGTCGATTCCCTCCTACATCGAGTATCCATCGTTTACGGCGTGGACTACCAGGGTATCTAATCCTGTTTGCTCCCCACGCTTTCGTTCCTCAGTGTCAGTAATGGCCCAGCAACCTGCCTTCGCTTTTGGTGTTCCTCCACATATCAACGGATTTTACCCCTACATGTGGAATTCCAGTTGCCTCTGCCAAACTCTAGCTTAGGAGTTTTTGTAGCGAGTTGATCGTTGAGCGACCAGATTTAACTACAAACTTTCTAAGCCACCTACGAACGCTTTACGCCCAATGATTCCGGATAACGCTTGCACCCTACGTATTACCGCGGCTGCTGGCACGTAGTTAGCCGGTGCTTATTCCTGGGGTACCTTCATCATTTATTCCCCCAGAAAAGGAGTTTACAACCAAAAGGCCGTCGTCCTCCACGCGGTGTCGCTCCGTCAGGCTTTCGCCCATTGCGGAAGATTCCTCACTGCTGCCTCCCGTAGGAGTATGGACCGTGTCTCAGTTCCATTGTGTCGGGTCATGCTCTCACACCCGATATCCGTCATAGCCTTGGTAAGCTTTTACCTTACCAACTAGCTGATAGACCGCAGGCCCCTCTCAGACCGCAAAAGCTTTACTCTTACGAGACTATCCGGTATTAATCACCCTTTCGGATGGCTATCCCTGAGTCTGAGGTAGGTTCCAACGTGTTACTCACCCGTTCGCCGCTCCCCCACTTTATCTTTAATACTTTCCAATACTCATTAATACTTTCCAATTCATTCAAACGAAATTCAAAATGCTAATTTTTAATGTTTAAACATTATTTGGGAATTAGATTTTCAAATTTAAAGTTTCGTTTGGAAGTATTGGTGTGAATTGGAATAAATTGGAGTAAATTAAAAACAAAGTGGGGGCGCTCGACTTGCATGTGTTAGGCGCACCGCTAGCGTTCATCCTGAGCCAGGATCAAACTCTTCATAAAAAGTAGCGAAGCTACTAAAAGTGTTTGAATGTCCGATACGAGATCGGACGGTATGTTCGAAATGTAAACCTTAATAAATTAAGGTGAATATATTCCTGATCCGATGTGTCATCGGATTAAAACTCTAGAAATTCTGCATAGTTTGTTCCCTCCGGTGTAACACCGGAGTTCTTGTACTATTTTCTGTACTGCATTCAAAATGCAATGCAATGTGTTTTGGAGCTAATGGACTTGGCTCCGAAACACCCCTTTGTGTTTTAAAGAACAAAGGCTTACTTGCTCAGTTTTTTAATCATCAAAAGCAGTCTAAGCACAGGGATTTTATCGAAGGCTGAGGGGGAAGTCAAGAAAAAAGTCTACTTTTTATTCATTTACCGGTTTTCGTTTTAAGTTAGCCATGAAAAACAAGGTGATTGATGGTCATCTTGTCTAAGTTTGGATTTATTTTAGACAAATATTTTTTGATTTTTTAAGGATTCATTTTGGCTATTTTCAAGCTCTTATTAGCCGCTTCGCTAAATGATTTATTTTTATTAATTTTT
>JAUHWS010000079.1 GCA_030427295.1 bacterium
ATCGGTTGTTTCGTTCTAAGTTCCTTCATTATCACGTCGAACGTCAGCCAGTCGCCGAACCCCAGCATTTTGAAGAAGGTAGGTATATAGTTGGGGGGAGGGTGAGTATATACTTCACTTTATTTTTTCACCAAAGACACCAGATAAATCACAGCCTTGTCAAAGGCTTGGTCTATGGTTGGCATGTCCTGGGATTCAGGAAAGCTCTGTTCTACGTGGAGTGATTCGTCTATGAGAACTTCTTTTTGGATGGACAAATTTTCTACGCCAGCTTGGCGTTGCGCGATGAAACGGTAATCATCGATGGGTTTAAAATTCAGGTCGAAAGGCAAGGTATAAGTGAGCTTGACCTGCTGCATGTCTCCCCACTTGAGTGGGCCGTAAACAAAACCAAAAACGGTGTATCCTAGATCTTCGGAAATGTCGACCCATTCCATGTCAATGCCTTCCGTGGAAATCAACTGACTCCCTTTTGGCACATAAACGCGCATGTAATCTAGGTTATCCCCTTCTCCTAGAATGATACGAAGTGTACCTTCAGTCAATTCTCCCACACCATAAGTCTCAACGAGTTCTTGGATGGCCAACCGGTCTAACATCCCATAAGTGTGCTCTTTTTGGATGACCAAAGTATCCGTCAGTTGCCCGGAGGCATCGATTTGAGTTTGATGGGATAAATCAGTTTCAATGTATTCGTCGCTTTTATTGCCCCCAATGGAGGTGCTGATTACCGATAGATAATCGACCCCTTCTTGAGCGGGAGTGATTCGACCCGATAAATTGTAGCGGTCCATCACGGATTGAACTCCTGGATCACGCGAATAAACTTGAATATGCCCTTCTTGAGCCATTTTTTTAGCTAAGGCAAACAGCTCTGGCCATCGGTCGGCGGTCTCTAGTTTTTCTTTGAAAATCGGAATCAAATCAAAAAGGAGTTGCTTGGGGGTGTTGGTTTCACTGAGTTTGGCCTCGGTGTAAAAGGAAATCAGGCGACTGAAGTTTTCTGCATTGATAGAGGTAGGAATACCTTCGAGCTGAATTTCACCGTCGACCATTGCTAGAGCTTCTTCAACGGGGGTTTGAGTGATGGCGATGACTGTATCGACGGATGGACCTCGACTGGCTTCTAAAAACCACATGATCTGCTGGGCTGAGGTGGGGAAATCAGGGCTGTAATTTGCATCGCGCATGAAGAGTCGGTCTGCAATTAAATCGATCCCTGGAGGGGCGGGAAGCACCTGAGACAATTGACCGTCAGTCCCGTAAATGTCTCGACTCTCCATTTTGGTGATTTTACTGTCATTGATGTCAACAATCATGTAGGAGCCGATGAATCCCCCTGTGGCACGGACTTCGTGGTTGTTTTGGAGGAGTATTAAATAACGGTGAGGCACCCGGTCCCCCATCAAGGTGAGGATTTGATCGGAGTAGTCGCGCAGCTCAAGTAAAATGGTTAAGAAGAGTCCAATTTGCTCTTGGGCAAAGGCCACTTTTTCTGATAAAGCCTCGGGGAGCGTATCCAAGTGGACCCCCGCTAATTTTTGTTGCAAATCAACCACGGTCTGAATGAGGGATTCGAGTCGATCTTTTTCATGGTGAATGAGTTCCATGACCCCCTCCCCTTCAGCGGCAAAAATTTGATCAGGCAACTGTTTTATAGATTCGAAAAGTTCCGTGAGCTGTTTGCCGATATCTGTGACTAGCAGTGCGCTGTCCATCAGCATGTTGGCAGTGTCTAAATAATGGCTTTGTCCAATTAGAGTGCGGGCCTGGTCGGTAAAAAAGGCGGTGTTTTTCTCGAGGGCTCTAAAATTTTTTTCGGCTTCCATGAAGGAGGCCAATGCCTCTTGCTGATTTTGGCCAATCAAATGCATGGCGCCCTCTTGTAAATCTTCGTAAGCCACTGAAGCCAGCGTAGAAGACTCAGAAATCACTTCACGACCTCTGGCATAAGCACTGGCAACCGTGAGCACAACCAAAATAACAACACCGGAAAAAACAAAGCGAGCATAATCTTTCATCCATGCAAAGATGAGTTTTGTGCGACCCGTTTTGGCCGGGCTGAGGTCAAAAAACTGCCCTTTTAGAGGTTCCATTTTGACGGATACCGATTTTTTAACTTGCTTCTTTTTATTCACAGACTTTATTGTAACCTATAGATGTGTAAGGTGCGAAGCTTAAAGTGCAAAGCATGCCACCCTTGCACATCACACATCGAACCTTGTATAAAACATATTAATGGACCTCTATCATACCATTTGGGCGGCGGCACTCAAGTTTCTTGAAATACGAATGCACAGCAAAAAAGAACTCGAGATGAAATTGATGAAAAAATTTCCAACGCACGAGCCGATCATTTCAAAAGTTTTAACCGAAATGGAGCGCGTTTTTTTGTTGGATGATCGTCGCTTTGCTCAAGAATTTCTACATCACTGGATGCAAAAGAATGTGGGACGACTCAAAATCATCAGTGAAACGCGTAAACGGGGCCTCCCCAATGACTTGGCCGAATCCATCCTATTGGAATCTGATTGGAGTGAGGCAGAAGCAGCGGGGCGTGCCATTGAAGAAAAAAAACGATTGCTGGGGGCCTTGGAAGAGCGAAAAAAGAAACAAAAGCTCATGCAATTTTTAAAGAATCGAGGCTTTAGCACTCGAATCATCTATTCTGCGCTCGATTGATTTTTTTATTCCTTGTCTGCACTTTACCATGAATGAAAAAAGTAGAAACTATGTTGTAGGTTAATTGTTTTTATTTTGATAGTACTGATTACAATTGCTCTGCCTCAATGGAATTTGAATCGGAAATAAAGAGCCATGAATGAGATGTTGATGGAACATGGTGTGATTGATCAGGAGGGTGGACTACTACCCCCTATTCTGGGGAGTAATTTAAAAATTTACCTTGCAAAAGAAGATTGCTTATCCTATAATGTCTTTGATGCAGAGCCTCTAGGGGTCTGCTCTTTGTACTGAATTTAAGAACTAAGAACTCAGTGACTCGCTCTCAACATCTATCCGTAAACAATTCGTACACCATCCGTTAACAATTCGAAAACTACCCGCAACCCATTCGTAACCTATTCGTAAAATGAAACCACAATTTTTCGCTGCCATTCATCAGATTTGTGATGAGAAAAACATTCCTTATGACCGGGTCATTGAAACCATCAAGGCTGCTTTGGCTACGGCCTATCGAAAAGACTTTGGAAACAAGGAGCAGGAGATTGAAATCATCCTTCAAGATGGCGCTGAAATCGCGACCGTCCTCATGATTAAAGAAGTCGTTGAAGAAATTGAGAATCCCAATATTGAAATTTCGCTTGAGGAAGCTAAAAAAATGAAGAGTGACGTGGAGGTGGGAGACATCATTAAGATTGATGTAACTCCGCTTGAATACGGACGTATTGCAGCTCAATCGGCCAAACAAGTGATCCTGCAACGCCTTCAAGAAGCTGAGCGGGATAGTTTGTACGACATGTTCAAGAACCGTGAAAATGAAATCATGACCGCTCAAGTGATGCGGGTTGAAAATGGAAATGTCCACATTCAAATTGATAAACACAATGTGGTTTTGGGCCCACGCGATCAGATTTCTAATGAGCGTTATTACAACGGTAAACGCATGAAGGTTTACTTAGACCGCGTGATTCATACCAATCGTGGTCCACAATTGTCCATTTCTCGCACACATCCGAATTTGGTGGTGCGCTTGCTCGAGATGGAAATCCCCGAAATTGCCGAAGGTGATGTGGAAATCAAGTCGATTGCTCGTGACCCTGGCGTACGGAGTAAAGTGGCTGTCTGGGCGGAGGATGAAAAGATTGATCCCGTGGGGGCTTGCATTGGACAAAAAGGGGTGCGCATCCAAAGTGT
>JAUHWS010000080.1 GCA_030427295.1 bacterium
AAAAAGACAAAATGAAAAAAAATCAACTCCTTATCTTATTAGGCCTGCTCATCCTGCCCATTCAAGTAGTCAAGGCAGATTTTACGGATGTGCCCAAAGATCATGAGTATTATGAAGCCATCACAACATTAGAAGATCTGGGAGTCGTCGAAGGCTACGCCGATGGCAGTTTTGGCGTCAATCAACTCGTCAATCGAGGCGAATTTTTGAAAACGGCCTATTTAGCCGAAATACACGACTCAGATCCACTAAATGCCCGTGAAGTTTTCCCTTTTGGAGAAGAAGCATCGATTGAAATCAAACCACCTTGCTTTTCAGACTTTACTGGAACGGAGTGGTACGAACCCTATGTTTGTTGGGGGAAAGGACTAAATATATTAAGCGGCTATCCCGACAAAACGTTCAAAGCCATAAATCCAGTCAATTTAGCTGAAGCATCCAAATTGCTGCACAAAACAAGAGACACTGAATACAAAGAAAAAAAGAAGAATGAACATTGGGCTGTAGAGCATATCAAGCACATTCAGGAAAAAGGTCTCATTCCGGCCAATATAAAAAAAATAGACCAGCCATTGACCAGAGGGGAAGCGACTGAATTGATTTGGCAATATTTAATCAATCGACCCGAACGTCAAAAAGAAAAACCATCCAACTACTTCCGCTGGGAAAACAACAATTTTACAAGCTATGAACTGATTGGCTACACGGGAGAAAGTTTAAACGCAGCACCATACTTTAGAAAAGACGAAAAAATCTATTACGGAAACATTCAATCTGAATACTTTAAAGAGATTGAAGCTGAAAATGAAAGTTTTAAAGTAGTTTATTTTGATGCTTACGAAAAAAGAAGATATTCAGAAAAAAGCAGAAAATTCACTCTTGCAATTGCCATGGATAAATTCGGGATATTCAATCCAGGCAAACGACTCGAAAAAAGCGACAGTCAAAGTTTTGAAGTAATTGAAAACAGCTTTGCAATTGAGAATTACAGCATAGGTGAAGCCACATATGGCTATGGAAAAGATAATGAAAATGCTTACGTTATAACCTGCTATGCATATAAATGCCAAATCGGAGCCATAAGGGGTGCTGATGTAGATAGCTTTCAGTATTTAGGCCGTGTAATGGCGGCGGACAAGGAAAATACTTATGACATCGGTAAAAAAATTGAAAACGTGCATCTTGATGCAGATAGCTTTGAATTTATTAGCTTTGACCTAGGAAAAGATGAAAGTGGATACTACTTCATAGACGAGTGGCAAAACGTAAAACCCTTAATTCTTTTAGAGCAAACAGGAAATAATTACTATTTTACAGATGAGGGAGGCAAAGTAGTTTACCAATACAATACAAATTGGGGGCCAGAATCAAAATTAATAGAAGTGGAAAATATGTCTCCTTCAGATTATTAAAAAAAAGCATTGAAGATGAAACCAAAACACTGCTCATTCAAATCTAAAAAGCTTCCTGAGCTCCGTGAAGTAGGCGGCAAAGCACTATCTCTCATCCTTTTAACAAAAAAGAAATTTCCTGTCCCAGATGGATTTGTCTTGGCTGTTCCCTTTTTCACCCCATGGCTCAAAAAAGTAAAAACCTCTGTCGCCTGGAAACGATATCTCAAATCTACAGAGAAAAACCTGAAAAAAAATTGCGACGCACTTAAAAAAGAAGCCAGTAAGCTCAAACTCACTACAACCCAAAAGAAAGAATTAAAAACTGCACTTAAAAAATTCAAAAAAGACACTCTATTTGCGGTTCGTTCATCTTCTCCGGAAGAAGATTTGGAGGGAATCTCTTTTGCAGGGGGCTACGAAACAAGTCTGGGAATAGCTCAGGAGGACTTGGAAGAAGCCATTCGACATTCGTTTGCTTCTGTTTTTGACGAGCGGATCGTTCAATACAAAAAACAACACGACATAAAAACAGACGATCCCAGAATTGCCGTGATCGTTCAGACCCAAATCCCTTCAGAAGTGAGTGGAGTTGCTTTTTCCATCAATCCACAAAACAATTGTTTTGACGAAGCTGTGATCAACTCAAATTTCGGATTGGGAGAAACCGTCGTATCCGGACAAGTGACCCCCGACACCTACATTGTCGGCAAAGTCAAAAAAGAAATTCTGCAGGAAAAAATCAATCCCAAAACCCATGCTCTGTGGCTCATGAAAGATGGCGGAACCAAAAAACAAAAAAATGAAGTTCCCCAAAAATCCTCATTGAGCAAAAAACAAGTCAAAGAAGTGACGAAATTAACTTCCAAAGTAGAGGCTCATTTTGAAAAACCGATGGACATCGAATGGGCCTATCATCAGAAAAAATTATACCTGTTGCAAGCCAGACCGGTCACCGCCTATTTCCCTCTCCCGGAAGTTCTGATGAGCAAACCGGGAGAACAGAAATATTTGTATGTGAACATGGGCTTGGTCAAACAAGGTTTGCCAGGAGTCATGTCCACCATGGGCGCCTCGGTATTTGGAGAAATCACCAACATTCTCGATGACATGTTCCCAGAAAAGGTGATCCTGGATCCAAAAAATGGAATCAGCGCCTTTTCGAGTGGGGTGATGGTCTCTCAAGTGGGAAATATGGAAAAAATGATGGGAAAGAAAGGCTTTTTAGCCGCCATTAAAATCGGGGGTCAGTCCATCATCGACACCTACAACAACATCAACATCGAGGAATACAAAATACAAAAGACCAATGAACTGATCAAAAAAACAAGACGAGGGGTGGTTTGGTTTGCCTTAAAAAAAATCCCCAAAATGATCGGGGCAATGTCAGGAGGGGCTGAAAAGTATTTAGAAAAATATAAAAAAGAAGATGCTCATCAAAGTAAAGAACATCAAAAACTGTTTGAAAAAGAGTTCAAGACATTAAGCAAAGCCCTGAAAGAATCCATGCAAATCAACACAGGAAGCCTGGTCGATGTGGCTGCAGCTGTCATTGGTGGAGCCCGACTGGCCAAATGGCGACTCAACCGACTCTTCAAACATAACAAGGTTCAAGATCTGCTGGTAAATTTAGAAACAGCCCTGCCTGGCAACAAAACGGCCGAGATGGGAAAAGCCATGTACGAGCTGGCCAAGCAACCTGAAATTCAAAAAAGCAAAACGGCCAAAGCCTTCATCAAAAAATTGGAGACGAAAAGCTTCTCTCAAAAATTCCTAAGCATGTGGGATGAATATATTCAGTTGTATGGATTCCGAGGCATGGGTGAATTAGACATTGCCACGCCACGTTCTTATGAAAACCTACCAGCCCTTTTCAACACCATCAAAGACATGAGTGAGCAGGTGAAGCAAAAAAACCCATCTGCCTTCGAATTAGCTAAAAAGAAGCGGGAAGCAGCGTATCAAAAACTCAAAAAATTAGCCAAGAAAAAGGGAGAACGATCGTTGAAAAAATTTGAAAAGAATTATGAGATTTTCTTGGCCCTGGCTGGACTACGTGAAAACCCCAAATACAACTTGATCCGCATGATGGACTTCGTCAGACGACAAGCCCTCAAATTTGGAACGGAATTCGTGAAAGCCAAGCGACTGGACCGAGCTGAAGATATTTTTCACTTGAGCGTGAAAGAAGTCGACCAAGGACTCAAGAATAAAAAATTCAACCTGCGAACTCGAATCGCTCAAAACAAAGCTTACACAGACCGTTTAGGAAATCGAGATGTCCCTGTCTTTTTTGACTCTCGGGGAAAAATCTTTCATGCCCCAGTCAAAGCGGTAGGTAAAAATGAATACGCCGGGGAACCCATTGCGACCGGAAAAGTGATTGGAAAAGT
>JAUHWS010000027.1 GCA_030427295.1 bacterium
CGGCCTGTTCGGTCGCACCACCCGCAACCAGAACAACCGCAACAACAACTCGGAGATGATCGCCATGCCCCGCAGCAACCAGTCCACCTTCACCCGCATCCGCAACACTTTCGCCCCGGCCTTGGCCGGGCTCGTGCTGGCCGCCTGCGGCCTCGCCTCCGACCACCCGGTGATCGATCTCACGATCCACTGGGACCACGGCGTCCTGCCCGGCGTCTTCGAGGACGCCACGGCCGAGGTCAGCGGTGATCTGGCCAACGGCAACAACCTCAAGATGCCCCGCAAGATCGAGGAGGCCAAGGACAACGTCACCTACTACGAGGCCGTCCCCGTGGAGGGGAACGTGCGTCTCAAGGTCCGCGATCTGGTCTGCGCCGACGTGGTGATCAACTGCGACGGCGAGACCCTCGACGGCGAGATCACCATCGACCGCCTCGTCCAGGACGAGGAGGGCAACGTCGAGGAGGCCGAGAACGTGGTCACCTGTCGAGCGATTCCGGCGTTCCCGGGCGCCTGCCCGGAGCTCTGGAACCCGTGCGACAACGGCATGTGCGGTCCCGGCACGACCTGCGACGAGAAGCTCGGGCAGTGCGTCCCGATCTGCGACGCCGAGACCTGCGACGGGACCTGCCAGCCGGACGGCACCTGCAAGCCGGACGACGAGCCCGAGTGCAACCAGGACTCGGACTGCCCCGACGGCATGTGCGTCGACGGGGTCTGCGAGCCCAACGACGACACCACCGGCGGCGGCCAGTGCGACCCCAACGACTGCGACGGCGTCTGTGTCGACGGCCAGTGCGTGCCCGAGGTCGGCGACTGCACGAACGACACCGACTGCGGAGACGGTGAGGCCTGCATCTACGGGCTGTGCGACGAGTACAGCCTGTGCGGGCCGACCGAGACCGACAGCTGGACGCTCTACAGCGACGTCCAGTGTGTCGACTGGCAGAGCGTCCTCTTCCTCTGCGAGAACGGCAAGGTCGGGCTGAGCGACAAGGTGTGGGGTGAGAACTCCTGCACCATCCCGGCCTCGCTCGCGGCCAAGGGGCTCAAGGAGGTCGGCGGGGAGGTGTGCAACACCACCCCCAACCAGATCGGCGGCAACGGCTGGATCTACGACACCGTGGTCTGCTCCGGCGAGGCCACCAACACCCACGAGATCGAGCTGACCATCGCTGACACCCCGAAGCCCTAGGGCTTCTATCGCAGGCTGTTCGGCCCCGCGCAACACGCGCGGGGCCGTTCAGACTATCTAAAAAAATATTGACTGTCCTTAACAAAGTCCGTACTTTGGCCTCTGTTATTCTTCAATAGACCATTTGCAAAAATTTAGGATTTAATATGGTTTACTGAAGGCTTACACAGGGACTTAAATTTAGTTCGATAAAAAAGTCATAAAAATACTTGACAAATTAATTAAAAAAGGTTAGAATTTTTATCCTTACCGTCATGGCAGCTTAAAAAGGCTAAAAGGACTGGTTAGGAGCTAAAAAACAAACAGTAAAAAACCAAAATCATTTCGGTCTTTGCTGTTTTTTATTGTCACATTTATCCAAATTTTTATTTATCACAAGAACTAACCCCCTCAATACTATGAAGACTATGCTTCAAAAGTTCACTGCTAAGTTCGCTGCCCTTGCAATGGCACTCGCTATTGTAGCAGCTCCTCTTGCAAGCCCAGTGGCTCAAGCAGATGAAAATGAGGCAACCCTAAAAGTTGCTCTCAACACCAATCTTGATGGTGCCGGGTTTGTCATCCTTGATACAGGGAATGACAACAAGTTGATCACTAGCGAAAAAGCTAGCAACTGTGCGCCATTGGGAACTGATTACGTTTGTACCTATAAGCTTCCTACTGGATCTTATATCGTACAATATAAATATCTAAAAGGGTACACCACCCCTAAAGATAGCCCAGCCCTACTCACTGCCTCAAATAAAAGCATGGTAGTGCGTGGTGATTACGTTAAGCAAGAGAACAAAAAGCTTAACGTCGCCATGAACATCAATGATGATGGTGCTGGATTTGTTGTCTTGGATACTGGAAACGGTAACAAGATGGTAAAAAGTGAAGACGCAAGCAACTGTCCATCAAATGGAACAGACTACGTTTGTACCTTCACAGACCTTCCTACTGGATCTTATATCGTTGAATATAAGTATGCCAAAGGATACACCACTCCAAAAGACTCTCCTGCGCTTCTTTCTGAACAATATGGAGACATGACCGTCCGTGGAGATTACCTTAAGAGTGAAAAAACGCTTAGTGTTGGTGTTAACATCAACGAAGATGGTGCTGGATTTGAAATCCTAGACACCGGTAATGACAATGTGGTTATCAAAACAGAAGAGGCTAAGAATTGTACTCTTGCTGATGATGATTACTACACTTGTGACTACGATCTACCCACTGGTTCATATATCGTTCAATATACCGATGCTGATGGTTACACCACTCCAAAAGACTCTCCTGCGCTTCTTTCTGAACAATATGGAGACATGAAAGTGACTGGTGACTACGTTAAAACTGACGGCGACACCGCCACCCTTAAAATCGACGCCGAAGATCAAGACGGCGATAGTCTAGTAGTTGACATCACTGTTGACGCCCTAGCGACACAAACCCCTAAGACCGTTGTTGAAGATCTTGATGATCTAGACAACTACACCATCACCTTCAAGAACGAAGATAATTGTACGGCTCCTGGTTCAGTAACCATCAATGATCAAAAGGTAAGCACCCTACCAAGTGGCATCACCTTGACCGAAGATGGATCAACTTACACTCTTGGAACTGCCTTCAAGGATGGAAGCACTTACAAGTTCGTTGGAACCTACGATTGTGATGATACCGATGACATGATCGATATCGACAAGCAAGTGATTAAGAAAACTGCCAAAGGAGACGGTAACTACGAAATCGATTACCGTATCACTGTCACTCGTAACAATAACGGTCCAAGTGGAGCTGTTGAGGTTGAAGTAGAAGACACCATCAGTGGTAAAAACTACTTGAGTGGCGATAATGGAGGGAAACTCCTTCCTCAAGGAAACGGTGAATGTTCAGACGATTGTGGAGACATCCTTGACGGACCTGTCACGATCGAACTCGATAAAGGTGAAACCGTTTACCTTGATTACACCCTTCTGTCTGACATCAACGGAATTCCAAATGGAGAAACCTCTTCATTTGAAAACACTGCCATCAGTAACTACGAAGATGATGGAAGCGGTGCCGATGACGAAGAAGATAAATCTAGTGAAACCGTTAACATTGACGGTGATCAAGATGAAGAAGGTGAATTGACCATCAACGTCACTTCTACTCAAGACACTGCCAAGCGTGGAGACTGTCCTGTGTACACCATCACAGCTGTGAACAACACCGGTCAAGATTTGACTGGCGCGGTGATCAGCTGGGACTACGATGAAAATGCACTCGATGTCACTGATACCTTTGGTGGTACTGACAATGGAAGTGTTGTCACGTGGACTCATGGAGACCTTGATGAAGATCAATCTGCTAGCTACAAAGCTCGTGCTTGTGTCACCGAAAATGCTGCCCCAGGTAGCCGCGTGACCACCACTGCTCGCATCTTGGTTAATGAACTTACTGATACTCCAACTGACGATCACACCCTGATGATCGACCAAGAACCGGTTCCAACTACACCAGATCCAGGTGATACCGGTGTTGATCTAGAACCCACTGTACCTGCTCTACCAAGTAGTGGTGCCGCTGGGAACATCCTCCTTCTCTTGCTTGCTTCAGGTCTTGGATACGCGATTCATCGCAAAACTCGTAAGCAAACTGCTTAATTCCTGACGAAGCAAAAGGAAACTAGATACGCATAATGGAAACGAAAACCCCCTCTTCCACCCATACGGATGAGGGGGTTTTCTAGTTAATTAGAAGCCCCCTCTGTCTCCCCCGAAGGGGGAGTATAATATATTCAACTCTTAATTTTCCCCTCCCCTTTGGGGAGGTCGGGAGGGGCTTCTTTTCTCTTCGCACCTTGCACTTTGCGCGCCACACCTGAAGCGAAGTATATACCTATCCTCTCCCCATCTATATACCCAAGTCTTAAATCTCCAATTCACACCAATTCATTCCAATACTTTCCAAACAAATCGTAAAGCCTAATTTCTAATGTCCAAATAATTTAGAATTTGCCTTATTTAAAACATTTAAAGTCAAGAATAAGATTAAGAATTGGATATTTAGACATTGCGATTTAATTCGTAATTAGTCACTCGTAATTTGTAACTAAGAAAAAAGTATATACCCACCCTCAGCAAAAGTATATACCTAAGTCACCTATCATGAACACCCCTGCACCCCTCTTATTAGAGGGGGATTGATTGTGAAACTAACTTACAATCAATTCCCCTTCTTCGAAGGGGTGCCCGGAGGGCGGGGTAGTCCAAATACAGACGACTATAGGGTCTAACGCCCTAGAGTAACACCTGCTTCCTCATCTCTCAATGAAGGCGAGGAAACGTTTCCTCGCCTTCAGGGATTGCTTCCATTTTTAATTTATAACCACCCCCTCACCATCAACTCACATTCAAGCCCTTCCCCCTCCTCATATGAGGAGGGGGACCAAGGGGGTTATCTAGACCAAATGAATGGAGTGATTCTGAATACCAAACACCCATTCGATCCACCATCCGATCTACAACCCGTAAACCATTCGCAACCCATTCGTAAAGCATCCGTACCCTATCCGTAAAACCATCCGCACTAGACAATCCCCTCCTCCCGTCGCTACACTAAGAACATGAAACTTCTTATCCAACGCGTCAAACAAGCCTCGGTCACAATCGATGAACAAACGATCGGTCAGATTGACTCTGGACTGTTGCTATTTTTGGGCATTCATCGGGATGACACCGAAAAAGACATCGACTATTTGGTGAATAAAGTGGTCAATTTGCGCCTTTTCCCCAGTGAAAAATCAGGCTTTGACCATTCGGCCTTAGAATTAGAAAAGGAGATTTTGGTCGTTTCTCAATTCACTTTATATGGAGATTGTAAAAAAGGCCGACGGCCTGATTTTAATGACGTCGCCAAGCCGGAACAAGCCGTAGCCCTTTACGAGCAATTCATCCAAAAGATCAAAGAAACCGGCCTTAAAATAGCCACCGGTCAATTTCAGGCACATATGGAAGTGAAATTGGTCAACGATGGCCCTGTCACTTTATTCTTGACGAGTGATAAGAGCGATTAGCGATTAACCATTCGCAACCTATTCGAAAACAATTCGTAAAACTATCCGTGAGCAATTCGTTAAACCATCCGAAAAGCCATTGGAAAAAACGTCGTTTTCCGGTACATTGAAGGAAGATTACCTAATTTTTTCACTATGAAGCGTTTTAGTAAACTTTTTGCCTTCCTTTTCAGTTTTTTGATGGTCATCACACCGGTTTTTGCTTATACAGATGTCGTTGAAGGCGATTGGTTTAAAGGATATGTCGAAGATTTAAGAGATCGAGGCATTGTGGATGACGCTGAATTTTTCCGTCCTCAAGACCCTTTAAAACGGGCTGAGTGGGTTAAAATGGTGATCGAAGCCACAGGAGGATTGGGAGCTTACACTGCTCCAGAAGTCGCCACCTTTGATGATGTGCCCCTAGGCATGTGGTTCTCTCCTTATGTGGAAGAGGCGGCCACCCGAGGCATTGTGATGGGATTCACCGATGAGGAAGGGCTTTTGACTGGCTTTTTTGGTCCCGAAAAGGCTATCACCCGGGCAGAAGTGGCCAAGGTGGTGGTGGAAGGGTTTGATTTAGAAGCGGATCAGTGGATTTTCCCCGTTTTTCCTGACATGACGACAGAGGACTGGTTTTATGCTTATGTTAATACAGCCCGCGCCCTAAGTGTGGTCGAAGGCTTTGAAAATGGCACCTTTAAACCCCTTCAAAATGTCACTCGAGCGGAAGCGGCCAAAATGCTGTCCGTGGCTCTAAAAATTGCTGAATCTCGTCCTACTGAAATGCCAGATGATCTGCCGAATCTCCCAGGCGAAACCCCAGAATCGCCAACTGAAGAACCCGTTGAAACGCCTTCAGATACCCCTGAACTTCCGGGGGAATCGATGGAAACTATCCCTTTTGAAGCCAATGATGCCGATATTAATCCTGGCATTGCCCTAGCGGGAGACACTGAAAAACTAGTCGGCGTGCATCATCTACAAGGTGTTTTGGAGGGATTTGAAGTCAGTCGTGTCACGATTGTCAATGACACCACGGGGGACAAATTTGGGGATGAACCAGAGGAAAGCTCCTCTCTCAAAGCCATTACCCTCAAATATCCTGACAAAGAAGGTAATTTGAGAACGGTCACCAAGACACCAGAAAGTGATGGAAGCACCCTTTTTGGAGACCTTGATTATTTTGTCCGTCGGGATACCCCAACACCTCTTGAGATTTACGCTACCCTCGAAGCCACGGCCATGATCACTGAGATGGAGTCGGGTGAAAACTTCCGGTTGGGCCTCCAAGATATTGGCAACACTGATAACACGTTTAAAGCCATTGGAGAGTTTTCCAATGAGGTCACTCCTTTAAATGATGGTGTCAATGTATCGTATTCAAACAATGACATTCAAACTGTGCGACGTTCGCGGCCTTACTTTACTGTGGATGATCAAACCAGCACCTTAGTCACTGGATCTAATAAACTTATTTCCTTTGAGGTGATGGCTGATCCAGCCGGTTCGATCGCCTTTGGTCGGCTTGTGTTTGAGGTGGGTGTTTCGGACAGTGATGGCTTGGGCTTAGATTTGTCCGAATTTGAACTCTTCAATGGAGATGGGTTGGTTGAAAATGTAGTGATCCACGATGCCACGGGCAATCAAGATTTGAGTCCTGGGGGCAGCAGCCTGAGTGATGGAAACTCGATGGTGATTGTCAGTTTTGACGAGCAGCAACTGGTTAGCCCTGGACAAACTGAATCTTATTATTTGCAAGCCAAAGCCAGTGGAACCCAGACCAACGACACCGTGGCAACTCGTTTTGCTGAGGACAACCAAGCCCTTACTGGTTTATCAGCCGTTGGACAAGTGAACACGGGTCAAATTTATGTGAATGGGGACGCCACAGCCGGTATTTTTACCGGAGCCAGCGACTTCAGCCAAGCAGTTGGAACCGATCGACATGTCCTTTGGTCTGACCTTTCCTACACCGTTCATCAGTACCCCGAAGTGAGCGGAGGCGTTGTTAGCACTGGCACCGGCTCAGCCGACTGGATCAATGGCTACCGCGTGACCAACGCCTTGCCAGAGCATATTTTGGCTAAATAACTTGAACTAACTAGCGATTTCGTAGGCGAATGCTTGGCCGCATTGTGGCTGATATCCAGCTTAAGACAACTATTCGCTCCACAACTCGGCCCACCATCCGCTCCACCATTCGAAAACAATTCGCATCCTATTCGTAAACAATCCGTAACCCATCCGCAACATGCAAGACAACCTGATGGAAAAAATCGTAGCCCTTTGTAAACGCCGAGGCTTTGTGTATCCTGGCTCAGAAATTTATGGAGGGTTGGCTAATACTTGGGATTATGGCCCCTACGGTTCAGTGCTGAAGAAAAACGTGAAGGACATTTGGTGGAAAACCTTTGTTCAAGATCGCGATGACATGGTGGGGCTGGATGCGGCTATTTTGATGAATCCTAAAACTTGGGAGGCTAGTGGTCATGTCGCTAGCTTTAGCGATCCTTTAATTGACTGCAAATCCTGCAATACGCGCCACCGAGGCGACAAGTTATTGGAGGATAAAATTGGTGCGGCTGAAGCAGCTAAGGTTCCCCTGGAAGCCCTCAGCCAGAGGCTTACCGATGAGCAAATCCCCTGCCCAGAATGTAGCAAGTGTAATTGGACAGAGGCTAAAACCTTTAATCTGATGTTTAAAACCCATCAGGGAGTGGTGGAAGGAAAGCAGGATGAGGTTTACTTGAGGCCTGAAACGGCCCAAGGGATATTTGTGAACTTTAAAAATGTGATCGACACCTGCCGCGTTCGTGTCCCGTTTGGAATTGGCCAGATTGGAAAAGCCTTCCGAAATGAAATCACACCGGGAAACTTTACCTATCGGACGCGCGAGTTTGAACAGATGGAAATCGAGTATTTTGTCCATCCAAAGCAAAAAAAAGAGAGTTATGACGCGTGGAAAGACCAAAGCAAAGCTTTTTTTACCGATATTTTGGGAGTCAAGGATGATAATTTACGTTTTCGAGAGCATGAATCGGATGAATTGTCTCATTACTCAAGTTTGACCTTTGATGTGGAATACCGCTTTCCTTTTGGTTCCATTCATGAAGGCAATGAAACCTGGGGAGAGTTGCAGGGGCTCGCTGATCGAGGTGATTATGACCTGGCTCAACATGAAAAGCATAGTGGGAAGGATTTGAAATATCGGGACCCTCATACAAATGAAGTCTATCTGCCTCATGTGATTGAACCGAGTTTTGGCTTAGATCGAACTGTTTTGACGGTTTTGATCGATGCCTATGCCGAAGAACAATTAGAAGATGGTTCTGAGCGGACGGTCATGCACTTTAGACCAGCTTTAGCCCCAGTTCAAGTGGCTGTTTTTCCTCTTTTGAAGAATAAACCAGAATTGGTCGAAAAGGCTCACGCGGTTCACCAAACCCTTAAGTCTAACTTTAGAACCGAGTGGGATGACAGTGGCAATGTCGGTAAACGCTATCGTCGCCAAGACGAAATTGGAACCCCTTTCTGTGTGACCATTGATTTTGATACCTTAGAAGATGACTCAGTCACCGTTCGGGATCGAGACAGCATGGAGCAAGAGCGGGTCAAGCTTTCGAAACTCAATGATTTCTTGAGTGGGAAAATAAGCTAATTTTTTTGGGAGCTATTAGCTGGTAGCTGAGAGCTGGTAGACTGTTTGGCATTTGGACTACCCCGCCCTCCGGGCACCCCTTCGAAGAAGAGGAATTGTTTGGGAGATTAACTTATAATCAATTCCCCTCTCTAAGAGGGGTGGGGGTGTTTATGAGGGGGGACTTAGATATATATACTTGTGGTGAGGGTGGGTATATACTTCCAAAATCTACTGAATATAGGTCATCGTGATTTTGATGATTCCAAAATCACCTTGAGCAATGCCAATGCCCACTTCACTCCATCGAGATTCTTGCATTTGGTCATTGTTTGCAATATTTTCAGTTGCCGCTTCAAAGCGACTATTACCTCCCAAATAGGTTCCCAGAACACCATTGAATCCAGCATCATTCACCTGGTCAATCAAATAGTCCCCATTGGAGGCGGTTAAATCAAAAAAATCTTCTTGAGCCATTCGTGTGGACCAATCTTGAGCCAATCCGTTAAGGTCATTGTTGAGTCTCAAAGGGATGCTTCGATTTTCATTCAAAGCCTCAAGAATACTTGTGCGAAGCTCATTTAAATCTTTATCGACAACGGGGTCATCCGAGAAGATTTGCGCAAACAAATAGCCTTGATCAGGGTGTGGGGTGATGCCAAAACCAACCCGTTCCCACTCGGAATCCAAAATAGTATCCCGATGGGAAGCGCTACGCATCAGTCCATAATGAGCCTGAACGATGTCCTCATCTCGAGCAATATTTTCGGCCACATACTGAACGATGCCAAAATCAAGTCTCAGATCATTGGCAGTGAGCCCTTCTAAATTCCAGTGACTAAAATAATCATTGCTAGCCATGTCGTCAGTTCTGGATTGAGCTAGAGCACTGAGTTTTGGATCCAAAGTCAAGGGGGCTAAGCCATGATTGAGGCGATCTTCGTTCACTAAATTCAGCATTTGAGTCTGCAAAAGGGTCACGTTAGTCGACAATGAAACGGGTTTTAATCCTGCTAAGTCATTGGGGTTGGGTAGAAGAGGGTAGA
Organism: bacterium; assembly: GCA_030427295.1. GTDB lineage: Bacteria > Patescibacteriota > Gracilibacteria > UM-FILTER-43-11 > UM-FILTER-43-11 > JAUHWS01. Next base: position 9,897 of record JAUHWS010000027.1, read on the forward strand.
TAGCCTTAGGGTAAATCGGAATATTAAAAACCGCTTCCCCCGTCTGATCATTCACTTCATAAAAGTGCAAGGCATCACGCTGAGGGGTAAAACTAAAGTCAACGGTTTGAGTTGAGGCAGGAAAAACCGATACCCCATCCGTGTTGGTCACAGGTTCATGAGTGGGGCTGGTCAGAGGGAGGCGTTCCACTTGACCGTTGGGCAAAATCACCAACCCATCTGCATTGACATTAACCAGGGGATCAAAGCGAATCAAATCTACTTCTCCCACGTCAACAGTTAGGGGTAAGTCAGTGGCGACCACTGCGTCTGGATTCACAAAATAATCATGGTGCATCATCACCTTAAATTCAGCGGAAACGGGACGGCTCCATTTAACTTCGTCCATTTTCAAAAGAGAGTTCTCGTCCAAATGGGCACCCGTCACAGTAACAGTCACCTCACCCGCTTCCCAACCATCAAAATCAGCATAATTTGGTGTGAATTCATCCGTATGAATCGTATAAATCACTTCACGATTCCCCTGAGAAAAATTCACCTGGCTCAATTCGTATTGCTCATCATCATGCCATGAAAGCAAGAATCCGCTCTCACTGACTTCTGCTTTAAAATCACTCAAAGCGGGCAAATTGGATGTTTTTTCAGGAGGATAGCATTCCTCACTCAAAACAGCTAAATCATAAGCTCCAATGGAACCGGATCGTCCAGGCAACATTCCAAATTTATAGGATCCTGGATGCGGAAAAAACACATCGATTTCAAAATAATTTGACGCATCGCGCCGGGTGGTGAACGTGTATTGTCGACCTTTTTCATCCATCAAAAAAGCAGTGACATCTTCCTCTAGTCCAGTGCTGTAGCCAGTTAAATGAAGGGCTTCAGATGAAAGGTAGGCACTCAAAAAATCGTGATCCAAATGAATATCATTAAAACTATCTTTTGAAAGCTGATAAACCTGGTCTACATCAGAGCAGCTTAAAGCTGCCGGTTTTAATGGAGATTGGGTACCGGGGGGTTGAATGGAAACCCGAATCACCCCAGCCGATAAAGGGCTGAGCTCTTTGAAAGCGGCTTCAGACAAATCGATGATACGACCTGGAGAGTAAGGCCCACGGTCATTGATACGCACCGTCACTTGTTTGCCATTGTCCAAATTCGTCACCAAAACCAAGGTACCAAAAGGGAGGGAGGGATGGGCAGCCGTTAGGGCGTAGGCATCAAAAATTTCTCCACTGGCCGTCCCATTGCCGTGCACCGCCATTCCGTAATAACTCGCTTCCCCCTCCTCATAAAAAGCTAAGTGTTCTCCCGCCTGTGACAGTCGGTACATCAACTCTGCCATGAACCCACGAGTGATGCGAGCACCGGGATACACATTTTCGCCACTCGTTTGATCCAAGAGGCCTGCTTGTCTTGCATAATCAAAATACGGGGCAAACCAGGCGTCAGCAGAAACATCCAGATAGGGGGGTTGAGCCGGAAAGGGTACTTCAATTTGATTCGTTTTGAGAAGCATCTTTAGGATTTCTGCCTTTTTTGTATTGTCGTCAGGGCGGAGGAGTCCTGTGTCATCATCCCCACTCATGATTCCTCTTTTTTTAGCTTCATTAACATACTTAGCGTACCATTCATTGTAGGGAACATCCGGAAAAATATAAATTTCTTCCGCGATTTCAGGAACGACGATATTGGATCCTAAAAGCAACATTTTAAGCGCTTCCACGCGATTAATGAGCTGGTCTGGCCTAAATGTGCCATCACTGTAACCTTCGATCACTCCGCCATCTTCTAAAAAGGTGATGGCTTCTTCATTTGGATGGCCAGCTACGTCCGTAAAAGCCTGTGCATCCTGATGATAAGAAAAAACCAGGCTAGTGAGGGCCAATAAAAAATAGGTAGTTTTTTTCATGAGAAAATAGTTCGGCGTCCATTATACACGGCTATTAGAATAAGGTCTAGTCAACTCAAGCACCGTTCACAAAACGATGATTTTAGCGTACATTGAGGTTGTAATTTTTTGTTATGATTCACAGCACCTACATTTACGCCATCTTAGTCGCCACGTTCATCAGCTGGACCTCCTTTATTTTAGTGATTTTTAAGTTGAGCCCCTTCTCTCAGCCAGCCCTTTCACTTGGGCTCTTTTATTCTAGTCTTTTTTTGGCCATTACGGGGACTTTCACTCTGATTTTTTATTTCCTTCGGCTCTGGGCTCGAAAGACGGAAATTCACAACAGCCACTTAAACACAAGTCTAAGACAAGGGATTTTACTATCACTCATGTTGGTGGTCGGCCTCGGTTTTCAACGCCTCCGTATTCTCACCTGGTGGGATGGCTTGCTGCTTTTAGCCATCATTCTACTCCTCGAATTCTGGTTCATGAGTCGTGATTGAGTGGATGACGGATCGGCTGCGGATTGTTAACGAATAGGATGCGAATTGTTTTATCTAAGAGTTAAGCATTACGGATTACGTAGTACGCATGGTCTCATAAAAAATTAGACATTAGCCTATTAGACATCAGACATTGAGTATATACCCACCCTCTCCCTATCTATATACCTATCCTCTGAAAAAAGCTGGGAGCTCGGAGCTGATAGCCGGGAGTGAAATTCAGTTAAAACAACTCTCTATCGCTCTTAAATAAGAGATAATCTGAGTTATTCTAAATACTGATCAGTCTAGCAGCTAAAAGCTAACAGCTACCAAAAAGTATATACCCACCCTAATCAAAAGTATATACCTACCCCACCCCTCAATGTCACTCCAGAGCCTTTATGGCCCATGAAGTAACAAGTGGTTTACCAGAAAGGTGAACTCGGGAGTTTTTTTGAATTCTGAACTTCAAAACTCGAAGACCCCAAGGTCGTGTCTTGGAGTGACACCTCTTTCTTTATGCACTAAATAAGGAGGGGCCGATGAGTAATTTGAGCCATTCTAAATACTGTTTGTCTGACAGCTAACGGCCAACAGCTAAAAGCTACATCAAGATTCCATCTCCCCTTCTCCATACAAGTGTTGGAGATTGGTTTTTTCCCAGTCGAATAATTCCTCTTTCTTGAAGAAGCGGTCTACTTCGGCTTTGGCGACTTCTAAGGCATCGGAGGCATGGATCACATTGGACTGTAGACTCACGGCCATGTCGCCACGGATGGTCCCAGGGGCGGCTTGGCGGGCATTGGTCACTCCGGTCAAGAGACGTACGGTGTCAACGGCATCTACACCTTCCCAGCATTGGGCAATGATGGGGGTAGACATCATGAATTCTTTTACCCCTGGGAAAAAAGGTTTGTCTGCAATATGAGCATAATGTTCCAGAACCAGCTCCTCAGAAAGCTGCATCATTTTATTCCCAACCATTTTCAATCCTTTTTCTTCAAAACGACGGGTTACTTGACCAATCAATCCACGTTGCAAACCATCGGGTTTTATAAGTACAAGAGTGCGTTCCATAATTTTTTTAGTGTTTAACTGGTAAGTGTTTAACTGGTAAGTGTTTAACTATCAGAAAACACTTACAAAGTTACCAGCTACACACTTATATGTACAGAATATTTGTGGTTAAAACAAAAATCAATAATGCAACAGGTCCGCAAAGTGAGCGTCGTTTTCGTAAGGGCCGATCATGGCTAATTTTACCTTTTCTTCCACCAGAAGTTGCTTCGCGATTCTTAGCACGTCTTCGGCGGTGACGGCATCGATCTTTTTTAAAATATCATCGACGGACCAGATTTCGGGGTAGAGCAAGGCTTGTTTCCCCATCAAATGGGCGTATTCCTCGGAATCTTCCAAGCGGAGGACAATCTTTCCTTTCATGAATTCTTTGGCTTTTTTGAGTTCTTTTTCATCCACTTCTTTTTCTTGAATTTTTCGATACTCTTCCATGATGGCCGTAATGGCTTGATCCACGCGTTTGACATCCACTCCCGCAGACGTGGAAATGATCCCGGTGTCCATGTAATCGTCGGTGTTGGTGCGGATGTAGTAACACAGGCCTTTGGCCTCTCGCACATTCATGAACATGCGGGAACTCATGTTGCCCCCTAAAATCACGGCTAAAATCTTGGCCGCATAGCTGTCTTCGTGACGGGCTGGTAGCCCGGGAAAGCCGACAATGATATGACCCTGCTCGGTTTTTTTGTGTTGGAGGATGATTTTTTGATCGGTTTCAATGGATTCGAAAGGTTTAAAGTCAAAGGCTCGCTGACCTTCAGGAAGGGGGAAATAACGCTCAATGAGCTCCATCACCTCTTCTTCCTCAAAGTGTCCGGACACACTGATCACAATGTTGTCGGGGGTGTAGAGGGCGTCTTTATAATCGATAAATTCTTGCCTGGGGAGCCCCAAAATGATGTCTTTGGTGCCTATTTGGTCCCATCCCATGGGCTGGTCGCCGAACATAAGCTTTTCAAAATCCCAGCCTACTTGGTACATGGGAGTGTCTTGATACATGTTATATTCTTCCATGATCACCCCACGTTCTTTTTGAATTTCTTCTTCTAAAAAGGTTGCCTCGGTCATCATGTCCCCGATCACATCAAAGGCGACTTCTTTTTGATGGGAGGCTAATTTGACATAGTAGCCGGCATATTCCTTGGCAGTGAAGGCGTTGAAATCCCCTCCAACTCCATCGATGGCGGAAGCCACTTCGGCAGCGTTTTTGTAACGTTGGGCGCCTTTGAAGAACATGTGCTCGAGAAAGTGAGAGATTCCGTTGATTTCTTTGTTTTCGTAGCGCGAACCCGCTCCTACCAAACAGAGGACAGTGACGGATTTGGTGCCTTCAATGGGTGTGAGGATGATTTTGATTTTGTTGGGGAGGGTGCGTAGTTGATTCATTGGTTTTTAGTTTGATGATTTAGAGCTCGAGCTTCAGTGTACTTAAAAGAGAAGTGCCCCACAAGTTTTCTATTTATCAAATTATTATGGCCGATAAATATCCTTGCGGTGACCAACCCGGTGGACTGTGATGAGATCACCTTTTACTTCAAAAATAATTCGATAATCTCCTATTCGAAAACGGTACTCCCCTACTTCAAAATCGGTGAGTTTATCGGCAAATGATGTCGGGTTATTTTGATCCAGATACCAACTTAGTTTCTTTTTTATGCGTTCGAGCACAGCTTTTTCAAGTTGTTCTAGGTCCCGTTTAGCCCTCTTTGTGAAACAGATTTTCATTGACCAAAAGCCTCGTCGAGTGAGTAAACTTCTCCGCGTTCAGCTTGCTCACGTGATTCTTTTATACTTTTTAAATAACGTGGAGATGACATCGCTTCCATGTCTTCCAAAAGAGACTCCCAGAAACGAGTGGGCAAAAAAACACCAACGCTTTCGCCATTTTTGACCACATTGTAATAGACCCCTTGTTTTTTAGCTTCTTTAATCATTTGAGCAAATTGAGATTGAAACTGACGTGTGGAAATAATTTTTTGGGAGCGTAATAACTTTAAGGACATACTTTAATTGTTTATTAATTGATTGTCAATAGTTTATCAAAAATTTATCATTAAGTCAAATGTCTTCAGGCTTATTACTAGCGATAAATCCCCTTTCTTAAGCTATAGTATGAGCAGATATTTGGTATAATTTAATTAATTTAATTTTTGTCTACTTAAACTTTCTTGAACACAAAATTTATTATTGACCAAAATTTGTATACAGATTATCTTGAGGGTGCAAAACAAAAAAAGCAGCAAAAATAAACATGAACCAACCCCCTATTTCGGCACACGCCTCATCGGAAAACCTAATTGAATACGCTGCTTTGGCGTCTTTTTTGTAAATCCATTTTCATGCCTGATCTGACTCATACGCCCGTTTTGCTGGACGAAACCCTTGATCTTTTAAACCTCACGGCAAATACAAATGTTATTGATGGGACCCTTGGTCTGGGAGGTCATAGTCTGGCTATTTTGGAACAGCTTGGATCGAAAGGTAGACTTCTAGCCTTTGATCAAGATGAGCGAAATCTGAAAGTGGCTCAAAAACGTCTCAAAAAATACGGCAAGCAAGTCACCTATGTTCACGACAACTTTGAACATCTAGAAGAACAAGCGAAACGTCATCACTTTAAACCCGATGCGATTTTATTGGACCTTGGACTCTCTTCGCCTCACGTGGATGAGGCAGAACGTGGGTTCTCCTTTCAAAAAGAAGGTCCGCTCGACATGCGCTTTGATCAACGTCAAAAATTAACCGCTGAGTATGTCGTCAATCATTATTCTGAAAAGGACTTGGCCGATTTAATTTTCCATTTGGGAGAAGAGCGTCAATCTCGGAAAATTGCTCGGAAAATTGTCGAGGCGCGAAAAAATCAACCCATCAAAACCACAACAGAACTCGCCAACATCATTGTTGATGGGAAAAGCTGGAAAGGACGACATCCCGCCACGCAAACCTTTCAAGCCTTGCGCATGCATGTGAATCGAGAGTTAGAGGTATTGGAATCTGTACTGAACCAAGCCCTGAATTTACTCAAAAAAAGTGGCCGAATCGTGGTGATTTCCTATCACTCTCTGGAAGATCGATTGGTTAAAAACTTTTTCCGGGATCAGACTAAAAATTGTATTTGCCCAAAGGAACTCCTGGTCTGTCAATGCCATTTTGAAAAAAAACTTTATATCTTAACAAAGAAGCCTATAATACCTAGTAGGTTAGAGGCTTCTGAAAATCCTCGTTCACGCAGTGCCAAACTGCGCGGGGCAGAACGTCTATGATCAACCTCAATTCACCAACACAAACACACAAATACATGTCTTCAGCTTTATTTATTGAAAATAAGACATCTAGGGCCGTGCGTAAAAAAACACTCTCGCAGAAGATTGAATTTGGAAAAACCTCGTTGACTTTTTTGACCATTATTTTGGTGGCTATGGTGAGCTTGGTGTACTTGGCTCATGCCAACAAAAGTGCAACCAAAGGCTATGTTTTAAAGGAGCTTCAACAAGAGCAAGTCGTTCTACTGAAGAAGTTAGAAGTGGTCGACATGCAAATTGCTGAGGCAACCTCACTTCAAAAATTAGATGGTGATGCAGTCGTCGCCTCCATGATCACTGCGGACGGTTATGATATGATTGTGGGAGACACAGCCGTGGCCATGGGCCAATAATCTAAGGCTCTATGACTGCCCTTAGCTACCTTGACATCTCAAAATCGGCCCTCAAGCACAATCTTGAGGTTTTTAGAGAAATAGTGGGAACGCATGTCAAACTGGGAATTGCAATTAAAGGAAATGCCTATGGTCATGGCTTGGTGGAGGTGGCTCGGGCATTGTCAGAAATAGGCGTGGATTATTTTTATCTCAATGCTGCTTTTGAGGCGGAGCAACTCAGACAAGCTGGAATCAAAACGCCCCTTCTGATGATTGGCTACACGCCCCTTTCTGATTTAAAAAGCATTGTGGAGTTAGATGGTGAGGTAGTGGTTTACAATTTGGAATCCTTGAAAGCTTTAGCTGAGCTAAAGAAAAAGGTAAAAATTCATCTCAAAATAGAAACGGGAAATCATCGACAAGGCATTTTATTAGAGGACTTGCCTGATTTTATTGAATTCATCAAACGATATGAGTCATTAAAACTTCAAGGGGTATCGACCCATTTTGCAGACATTGAAGATGACCGTAAACATCATTATGCCCATGAACAGCTGGAGATTTTTGACAAAGCGATTGGGCTGTTGGAAGAAGAGGGCTTGGCTCCTCATTTGAAGCATTGTGCTAACACCGCTGCCACGCTGCTGATGCCTGAAACCTATTTTGATTTGGTGCGAGTGGGTATCGGGATCTATGGACTCTGGCCTAGCCCGTCGGTTAAAAATGTTTTTCTGGAATCCCATCCTGACATCAAACTCAAGCCTGTACTGAGTTGGAAGACTTTAGTGGCTCAAATGAAGCCAGTGAAAAAAGGAGATTTGATTGGTTATGGATGCACCTATCAAATGCCCCATGATGGTCAGATCGCGGTCTTGCCGGTGGGTTATTATGATGGTTATTCACGCGCCTTGAGCAATAAAGGTGAGGTGTTGATCCGAGGCAAACGCGCTCCGGTGATTGGCCGAGTGTGCATGAACATGATCATGGTGGATGTGACGGGTATTCCAGATTTAAAACTGGAGGAGGAAGTGGTGTTGATTGGCCGCCAAGGAGATGAAGCAATCACGGCGGAGGAAATGGCCGCCTGGCAAGACACGATCAATTATGAGGTGGTGACGCGGATTGGAGCGCATGTGGAGCGGCGGGTGGTGAAATGATTTAAAAGGAACTTGAATGATGTCAAAAATAGGCTGGTGAATTATATATGGCCATTTTTTTAGGTTTAAAAAACGCCGAGCCGCGCGCTCACGTGGGGCGCGGCTCGGTGGAGGTGCTCATCGACGAATCGACTGAGCTTCAGGCGACGAAGATGCAGATCTGTCCGAAGGGCGGGCCTACACTCTCGCAGCTGGCCTGTTCATCGCAATCCGACTGATCTTCGCACTGGATGACGCACACGTCAGCGTACTGACCGGGCCCCACTTCCACGCCGGTGACGCAGCTTCCGGGCTCTGGGCACATGTCCTGCTCATCGCAGTCGGGGGCGCAGACACAGGCGACAGGATCGTCCATCGGACCAGCCCCCAGAGCCCAGTCGCCACCCGGGCAGCTCATGCCCGCCAGGCACGAGCCGTAGCTGCCGGACATGCTGCCGGTTGTCGAACCGTCGTCGGTGGTGGCGTCCATGCCGCTGGTCGACGAGGGATCCGTGGATGTGCTCGAGGCGGACGAGCTGTCGTCGGTGGTGGCGTCCATGCCGCTGGTCGACGAGGGATCCGTGGATGTGCTCGAGGCGGACGAGCTGTCGTCGGTGGTGGCGTCCATGCCGCTGGTCGACGAGGGATCCGTGGATGTGCTCGAG
>JAUHWS010000081.1 GCA_030427295.1 bacterium
CAGTCATCTCAGTCAAACTCACCGACCCTCAGTTTGAAGGACAAACCAAATCAAAATTAGGGAATCCCGAAATTCGCTCTGCCGTGGAATCCGTGTTCAATGAAAAACTCACCGAATTTTTGGAGGAAAATCCCAATGAAGCCAAAGCCATCATCGCCAAGGGGATGTTGGCCGCTCGCGCTCGTTTGGCGTCTCGCGCTGCTCGTGATACCGTGCTGCGAAAAGGCGCGTTGGAAGGTATGACATTGCCTGGAAAACTGGCTGACTGTAGCTCCAAAGATCCCGCTGAATCCGAAATTTACATTGTGGAGGGTGACTCCGCGGGCGGAAGCGCCAAACAAGGCCGCGATCGACATAAGCAGGCCATCTTACCTCTCCGTGGGAAAATCCTGAATGTGGAACAAGCCCGTCTGGATCGCATGCTCTCGAACAACGAAATCAAGTCCCTCATCATTGCTCTTGGTACAGGGATTGGAGAAACCTTTGATATCGAAAAAATCCGCTACCACCGTATCGTCATCATGACCGATGCAGATGTAGATGGATCTCACATTCGAACCCTGCTCCTCACGCTTTTCTTCCGTTACTTCAAATCAGTGATTGAAGCAGGATACCTTTATATCGCTCAACCCCCCCTTTACAAAATCAGTAAAGGAAAGACCGTTCGTTATGCCTACACCGAATCCGACAAGGCATCTATCTTGAAAGAATGGGGTGTAGAGGCAGAAATAGAAGCCGAGGAAGAAGGCGATGAACCCAGCGATAGCGAGTCAGAAGGAGGGGGGGACGAAGTAAAAAAAGCTAAAAAGTCACGCATCAATTTACAACGCTATAAAGGGTTGGGAGAAATGAATCCTGAACAATTATGGGAAACCACTATGGACCCCGAGCAGCGAATGATGATGAAAGTGTCTGTAGACGATGCCGAGATGGCGGATGCAATTTTTGACACCTTGATGGGGTCAGAAGTCCTCCCTCGCCGTAAATTCATCCAAACCCACGCTAAAAAAGTTAAAAACCTTGATATTTAATTTCTTAGATACTGAATTCTTACTATGCAATATAAATTCATCAAACACACGCGAACCTGGTTCATTCTATCCATTCTAGCCATTGCTATTGGGATTGGAGGAATGATCAACAACAAGCTCAGTGACGGAAGCGTTTTATCTTACGGAATTGATTTTACCGGAGGGTCGCTCATGGAAGTACAATTTGAAGATGAAAATTTCAAGCCGGAAATTGAAGAGGTATACACCACGATCAACACTGTCTTTCCTGAAAAAGTCAGTCAAATCACCATCACAGATGAATCGAGCTACTTGGTTCAAAGTAAAACCATGTCCGAAGAGGAGCTTCAAATGGTTTCTGCTACCATTACAGACGAAATGGGGGCTTTTGAGCTGATCAAGTTTCAAAGCATTGGTCCTAAAATTGGTGAAACGCTCAAGCGAAAGGCCGTCATCGCGCTTGGCATTGCCTTGATAGCCATTGTCCTCTACATCGCGTATGCCTTCCGAAAAGTGCCTAAGAAAGTGAGTAAATGGAAGTTTGGTTTTGCTGCGATTTTGGCTTTAGCGCATGATGTCCTGATCACCTTGGGAGTCTTTGCTGTTTTTGGCTTTGAAGTCAATGCTTTCTTCATCACCGCGCTGCTGACCATCATGGGTTTCTCGGTACACGACACCATTGTGGTTTTCGACCGAATCCGTGAAAATCTGCAACGTCAAAGCCGGGATGATACCTTCGGAGATGTGGCTGATGTCTCCCTCAATCAAACCTTATCTCGCTCTATCAACACCTCCGTGTCAACCCTATTCCCACTCCTCGCCCTCTACATTTGGGGATCACCTGCCATTCAGACCTTTGTCTTTGCTTTGATTGTAGGAATTCTTGTCGGGACCTATTCCTCTATTTTCATTGCTAGCCCAGTCTTGACCTTGTGGCAAGAAAAAGGACGACTGCGCTAAGGTGGAGCTATTTCTAGCTAAAATGAAATGCTAAAATCATTTAAGATTGATTCAGGTTCTCATATGTTTTATGATACTTGAGTGCTTGCCCGTGTAGCTCAGTGGATTAGAGCACTGGTCTTCGGAACCAGGTGTCGGGGGTTCGAATCCCTCCACGGGCACCATAAATTTCTAAGTAAGCCGTGAGGGATAAGAAGCCACAAAGTGGCCCCATAGGGGCCTGTCCCGAGCGAAGTCGCGGGAAATCCCCCCTATCGCCTCACTAAGCTTATCAAACGGCCAGAACTCAGTAACCTGAAAGGTTTTAAATGAATTTAAACATTTCCTCCAAAAAAATCATCGCGCTCCTCATTCTACTGGCTATCATCGCCGCCCCCGTGGTGATTTATTTTTTAGCGAGCGGGGAAAATATAAATTCAAACTCGGCTCAGGCTGACATTCAGGAGTCCCAAAACAATTTTAGTGAGGTGGAATCTTACGCCTATACGAATGACGAGTTGGGCTTTCAAATGAATGTGCCCAAAAGTTGGGGGAACATTGAAGTTGAAAATGATTTTTCAGGCACTCAAATTTTAAAAACAATCCGCTTTTCCAAGCAGCCCCGAGTCACGCTGACCACCCTGACTCCCAAACGACTTTATCCCGCTGACTTTAGGGGGGAGGGGATTGCTCCCAATCAAGACATCATAGGGTATTGTGAGTCTCAAGTAGGCAATCCATCCACGTCCGAAGAAGATAATGCTGCTGAAGATCTTTTTCGCTTGAATGGAGATTATTATTTTGGGGAGTGCGAAACAATGCCTCCCCATTTGAATCGAGCTCAAAAAGAATCTGAAGAGACAGGTGCTTGGATCCCTGTGGAGGATGAAACACACATAAATTCAAAAATTGACTTATCAAAAAGTTACTTTTGGCCCCTGGAAAACCCTCTTTATCCAGCTCTCACACTCAGGGTAGAATTGCCCACTATCCAAACAGATGGATTCTGCTTGAACCATCAGACCAAGAGTTTTCGTTGCATGAATCACTTTGAGAAAACGCTAGTAGATTCCGCTTTTGAGCGATTTTCGGACCAGGTCTTATACGAGGAGCTGGAGTATGTAGCCAATACACTCCAGATCACTCCCCAAAAAACAGCTCAAGAGGATTACGAGGCTTATTTTTCAGAATGGTCCACCTTTGAAATAGAAGATTTGGGGATCCAATTGAATTACCCCAGAGCCTTTGGTGAGCCCGAGTACGATGCTGAGAAGGGACGATTAGAGTTCCCCGAAGACGATAATCAGATTTTTCAGCTGCAAACCCGAACCCTTGAGCAGGTTGAAAACGAATTTGAAGCACTAGAAACCTGTGAGGGTCCCTGCATTGAACCCCAGGTATCCAAAGAAACATGGGAATTTGAACGTAATCAGCTTGAGAATGAAAATGCGGATGCCGTCGAATGTCGTTTTGGGCGAGGGTGCGCATTGGCTGAAGTGGGGGAGTATTCCATGCTCGTGCGCTATTTTAATCAGTG
>JAUHWS010000028.1 GCA_030427295.1 bacterium
GATGATGAGACTTATTTTGCCTATCATGATCTGATTTTTGAAACCACTAATTCTAATGGAAAGGGTATGCAAAAAGAGCAGCTTTATGAACTGGCTGAGCAAGTTGGAGCGAACAAAGCAGAATTTGCTGAGTGCTTGGATAGTGAAAAATACAAGGATGAAGTTGCCAAAGATTTAGCTGATGGTCAATCGGCAGGTATATCAGGCACACCAGGCTTCCTCATCAATGGACAACTTGTTTCCGGTGCTCAACCGTTCTCAGTCTTTGAACAGATCATTGAGGCAGAACTTAAAAAATAAACTTCTATGAAAAAGATCACCAAATCACTTCGGGAAGTTTTTGCCAGGCCATCGTATGGTTTTGTAGCCCTATTTATTGCCATCTTGATCGGAGCAATCATGACTTGGGTTTCAAGTTACGATGTGGTCAAATTAGCCATCACCTCAGAGGCTCTAGATTTTGCAGGAAAGCTGAATCTCATCTTTTCGTCCTTGGGTTCATTTGCCACTAATTTCACCTTGAGCTCTCAGATAATGATTGTTCTAGTTTCACTATTAGCTGGAGTCAATATGGCGATGCTCATCTTCTACTTGAAGAAAAATAGAACCATCAGAAAAACTGCAAAAACAAGTGTGCTTGGCCTGATTGTGGGCACTTTAGGTGTTGGCTGCTCAGCCTGTGGATCAGTCATTCTCACTTCCATTTTTGGGGTCTCAGCTTCCTTTGTATTTATGAGCTATTTACCACTTAAAGGAATGGAATTCGGTTTGATTGGAATCGCTTTGGTCATCCTCTCAATCTACAATATTGCCAATAAAATGCAATCGCCTGTGACATGCAAAGTGGTAGCAAAAAAATAATCAATCTCTAATTTTTAGCTTTTATTCTATTAGCTTTTATTCTATTAGCTTTTATTCTAAATGAAAGACAATTCATCATTTATCAAAAGAAACCCCATCCTTACTGGTCTCATTCTAGGAGGCTTGGTCGTTCTAATTTTTTGGTGGCTAATCCCGGAAAAAGAGAATACGGTTTCAATTGACCGAAGTCAGTTCACACAAGCCTTTGATTCAGCTTATGCTGCTGATATTGAAGAGAGTGGAACCATTCACGAATTTGAATTAACAGCTGATGAAACCACGCTGTCGCTTGTGGAGGGTATTGAGTTCGAAGGTTTTGCTTACAACAATCAAGTGCCTGGTCCTATTTGGCGCATTGTAAAAGGTGACACCATCAAAATCAATTTTACCAATGAACTTCCTCAAGAAACCACCATTCACTTTCATGGTATCCGTGTGCCCAATGCGATGGATGGGGTACCTGGGGTGACGCAAGATCCCATTCAGCCAGGTGATAGTTTTATCTATGAATTCACTCCAAAAGATGCTGGAACGTATTGGTTTCATCCCCATGTGAGAAGTAGCGAACAAGTAGAAAAAGGTCTTTATGGAGTCATTATTGTAGAGGATCCAGAAGAGCCAGAATATTCCCAAGATGAGGTCTGGATGGTGGATGACTGGCGTCTCAATCGTGACGGAACCCTTGATACTCGCTTTAATACAGGGCATGATTTGATGCACGATGGTCGTTGGGGCAATCTCATCACCGTGAATGGTGAAATGGAAGAAGAGCTAATTGTTAAGCCTGGAGAACGAATCAGGTTGCGCTTGGCAAACGTTTCAAATGGAAGGGTGTACGAGTTAGATTTTGATTCGCTAGGAGCTCAGGTGATTGCAATAGATGGTATGTTAACCAGTAGTGCTTTTGATGCAAATGGTTTTGAATTAGCACCTGGCAATCGCATTGATGTCGATATTATTATCCCTCAAGACGCAGCAGGTCAGAACTTCACCATTTCAGATAAATTTATTTTAGGACGCGCAAATACCTTGGGCGTTTTAAAAGTTGAAGGTGAATCAGTCAGTACACCAAATTTTGCGCCACCAAATAACCCCAATATTCCCAATTGGAACGGTGCGGAGAATATGGAACCAGACAAAACATTTGATCTGAATGCCATCACAGGCATGGGTATGATGGGGCTAGCGTGGACACTCAATAACAAAGCCTATCCTGATTACGACCCACTTACCTTGAAGGAAGGCGAGTTTCAAACAATCGAGTTTAATAATAAGACAGCCCGTCTTCACCCCATGCATCTTCATGGTCAGTTTTTTAAAGTTCTTAGTCGCAATGGTAAAGCTGTTGATGAGCCCTATTTTAGAGATACAGTTTTGGTCCATGCTAGCGAAACCGTTGTGGTGGGCTTAGTGCCTCTTGATGAAGGCGAGTGGGCCAATCATTGTCATATTTTAGAACATGCCGAGGCGGGCATGATGAGCATTATAACCGTTGAATAACTTATTACTTTTTTAACTTAACAACATGAAATTCATTCATAAATTCAAATATATAATCGTACTCTTCGCTTTTGTAACCCTGAGTGCGTGTGCTGTTTCAGAAGATTTTACGAGTATGGAAAATTCTGGAAATCTAATCACCTCAGACAGCTTAATTCATGACTGGGGTGATATTAATATTCAAGGGGGTGATGTGAGTCATATTTTTACCTTCACAAATGATGGTGATGAGAGTCTGTATTTAAAAGGAGCTGCAACCTCTTGCATGTGTACTACAGCTGTCTATCACTTGCCTAATGGGAAGAGTTCCACTGTATTTGGAATGCATAACAACCCAACTGATTGGTCTGCTGAAATAAAGCCTGGTGAGAATTTTGAAGTCGAAGCCACCTTTGATCCTATGGCTCACGGGCCAGATGCAGTTGGAGTGATTCAAAGATCCGTCACGCTTGCTACCAGTGATCCAGATCAGGCTAACCTTGAGCTAAAAGTAGGTGGAGAAGTGCTCTATGAAGAAGATTTTAACAATAAGAATTAGCCAAAATGAAACATTTACGACTAACACAACTTCTTACTGTCGTCATAGTGACTTTGTTTTTGACGGCTTGCCAACAAAACCAGGTGGAGCAAATTGAAGACGACGAAACTCCAATTGAACCACAAGGGCCATTTGTATTTGAGGAAACTGAATTCGATTTTGGAACCATCAAACAAAGTGGAGGCATTGTGACTCATGATTTCAAATTCACTTATCAAGGCGAAGAGCCCATCGAAATCTCTGCAGTTCCAGGGAGCTGCCTTTGCACCGAGGCCGAAATTTCACAGGAACAATTCAGTCCTGGTGATGAAGGTATTTTGACCGTTAAATTCAATCCCAACTTGCACGCAGAACCAGAAGGACGATTCTATAAAACGGTCAGCATCTTAACGGAACCAAAATTAGATGTGATGCCAGAAGTGAAGGTATGGACTAAGATTGATTTGGATTTGGGTGAGGAATTTTTTGAATTGAAGCTGCCACATGATGATTCTGATTCGAATGAAGTTGATTTGGGAATCAGTCACAATGCCAAGGTGCCAGAGCTTGCAAGTGGTGACACTCACAATTTTTATTTGGAAGCCAAAGAAGTTGTCTCAGAATTAGATGCGGGATTGGATTATGCCTACTGGACCTTCGACGGAACAGTTCCGGGGCCCATGATGCGAGTGAAAGAAGGTGATACGGTCAACATTCATCTCAAAAATGCCCCAGATAGCCAGAATCCTCATTCGATTGACTTACACGCCGTCAATGGACCAGGAGGAGGAGCTGTGGCTACCCAAGTCCATCCAGGTGAAGAAGCTAGTTACACTTTCACCGCGTCTCATCCAGGATTGTATGTTTATCATTGTGCCACTCCAGATGTTGCTCAACACATGGCTAATGGCATGTATGGCATGATTTTAGTGGAGCCTAAAGAAGGTTTGCCAGAAGTAGACCAAGAATTTTATGTGATGCAGGGAGAGATCTACTCTATTTTGGGCCATGGTGAAACAGGGGTCACTCAGCAGTCTGGAAAAGACTTGAATTTAGAGCAACCCAAATACATCATTTTTAATGGAAAAAATGGAGCCCTGACTGAGGAAGACGCTTTGCAAGTCAATGTCGGTGATACGGTGAGGCTCTATGTGGGAAATGGAGGAGTGGCCAAGATATCAAACTTTCATGTGATTGGTGAAATTTTTGACAAAGTGTATATAGAAGGTGGCTCACTCATCAACGAGAATGTGCAAACCACTCTAATCCCCGCAGGAGGCTCCACCATTGTTGAGTTTACGGTGGATGAACCTGGTAAATATTTACTGGTTGACCATGCCCTTAGCAGGCTCAATAAGGGGGCAGTTGCAGAGCTCATTGCAAATTAATTTTTTAGAATTTATGAACAAAATCAATAAGGAAATACTTGAGCACTATAAAGAAATTGATTTCTCTCTATGGGAAAAATTGATCAACCTTTATTGTGATAAACTTCGTAGTCTTAAAAAAGATAATTCAAAGAAAATATGGGTTTTACAGTTATATGCCACTTATTTACAACTAATAGAAATTTTTTGCATCAATATTTTTGCAATTACAGAAAATAATCTTTGGGACAATATATTCTTAAGTAATAAGGATTTAAAAGCAAAAATCGGAAAACAATTTTCTAGTAGCTTTATAATTTATCTAATTGAAAATTGGGTTTTTGGAATTAAGGAAAAAGAGGAAATTAATGACTTAGAAAAAAAGAGGAAATATTATAGAACAATGCTCAAGGAATCTACTTCTGATTACATAAAAGATTATGAACTACTAAATGCCTACAAACATGGCTTTAGAATAAGAAGTACTGGCAGGAAAGAAGTTTCGATTAGGGCAGAAAAAGCAAATGCAAAATCATTTAAAATTGGAGGTTATAATTCAAATATTTCATATTTAAAAAGAAAGTGGCACAAGGAAGCTAAAGAGCATGTCATAAGTGAGCAAAATATTTCTTTTAACTGGGAGCGAATAGTGCAAAAGGCTTTTTTTCTTCTTAACATGATGGAAAATACTCAAAAAATATTACTTTCAAATCAAAAGGAAACACGAATTAATACATTGGCTATTCTTAACAAAGAAGAGTTCTCAAAGCACTTCGGAGCTGCAAGGTTCAGCACTCCAATTTTAGTCAAAAAGACTAAATCAAAAAGTACAAATAAATTAAATATTTAGAATAATTATTTTTTCACTAATTTTAAATTTTATGTCCGAATGCTGCGACCTCAAAGACAAGTCCTCCCCCATGCAACGCCCCAAAAAAAAGCAAGATTGGCTCCTTTGGTCAACTGCGATTATTTTACTTTTAGCCTACTTAGGGCAGTGGCTCGCAGGCGACTGGTTTGCTTCAATTAACTATCTAAGCACCTTTAGTGCAAGTATTTTTGAACTGATCAATCGTATGGCCTGGGGGTTGGCACTTGGAATTTTGTTCGTCGGAATATTGGATAAAATTCCACGAGATCTACTTTCTGCAGCTCTAGGCAAAGGAGGAACAGCATCAGGTATTTTTCGAGCCACACTTGCTGGAGTACTCCTAGATCTTTGCTCCCATGGGATTCTTATTATTGCAGGCAAGCTATATAAAAAAGGAGCTAGCTTGGGTCAGACCATGGCTTTTTTAATTGCTAGCCCCTGGAATTCTATTTCTCTCACTTTTGTTTTATGGGCTTTAATTGGTATCAAGTGGACCCTGGTGATCCTTGCGCTCTCCATGGCGATCGCCATTTTTTCAGGTTTCATTTTCGAGGGGCTGGTGAAAAAGGGGGTGCTTCCCAAAAATCCAAACACCATCAACTTACCTGAAGGTTACACCTTTAGAGCTGGTTTCAAGGCTGAAACAAAGAAAATAAAATTCACAGCCAAAATCCCTTTCATTCTACTTTGGGATGGGCTAAGGGGGTCTCGAATGATTTTGAGATGGATCTTTTTTGGGGTCATCATGGCAGCCTTAATCAGAACATTTATTTCCCCAGAAAGCTTTCAGACCTTTTTTGGACCCACGCTAGGCGGATTAGGATTAACCATTATTGTGGCAACCATTTTGGAGGTTTGCTCTGAAGGATCTGCTCCCATTGCCGCTGACATTTTGACTCGAGCTAAATCGCCAGGAAATGCATTTGCCTTTTTGATGACTGGCGTATCAACGGATTATACCGAAATGCTCGTTCTAAAAGAATCAACAAAATCCTGGAAGATAGCTTTATTTTTGCCCCTTGTAACGCTTCCTCAGATATTGATTTTAGCGTGGGTATTGAATCAGGTTTCTCTGGCTTAGCTGGCTTCCCAATCTGTTTTTCAGAAGTTATATCACTAGTGAACATCATGAACTTTGTGAACATTCACACAGAAACTTTACCGCTACTAAAATAGGTTCGGACTGAATCCAGCTTGTGGAGCCAAATAAAAAAAATAGAAACCACCAAAGTTGGGTTGGATTCTTTTTTTAATCGATCCTTGTTAAAATCTAATTATGATTATCCTTCTCCATTCCTCAAAATCAATGAAGCCTGCACCATCTGATAAGCACGCTTATCAAGCCCCACTGCTTTTAAAGCAGGCTACAGAAATTGATATTTATTTGAAGCGTTTGACTTCAGCCATGCTCCAAAAATCCATGAAACTCTCAGTTGGACTAGCCACCAAAACTCATGAGCTCATCCAGAATTGGAATACTGAGAGAGCCAATCAAACGCCCGCCATGGATGCCTTTAGAGGTGACATTTATAGTGGATTGCAAGCTCGCAGCTTTAATCAAAGAGAGCGGGATTATGCGAACCAGCATCTTTATATTCTCTCTGGGCTATATGGCATTTTGCGGGCACTTGATTCCATTTGTCCATATCGTTTAGAGATGGCCTACAAGTTTCCTCATAAGCCTTTTGTCAACATGTACAATTATTGGCAGGGGTCCATTGCTGATCACTTGCCCAAAGGAGAACTGATTATCAATTTAGCGGCTGATGAATACTCAAAAACGGTTTTGCCTTTTGTGGATTCTAAGCGAGTTGTTTCACCTAAGTTCATGACGATCAGTCCGAAAACGGGCGAGCCTAAGTTTATTGCAGTGCATGCCAAGGTGGCTCGAGGGGCTTTTGCTAATTGGCTCATTAAAACCCGTAAAACCAAGTCAGCAGAACTCTCCGATTTTGAAGAAATTGGATATGCCTACTCAAACCAGCTTAGCACTAAAGAGGTACCGGCTTTCGTTTGCAAGGATTTTGGAGGAAAAGGATTGAGCGTGAAATTGTTAGATCGGTGAAACTCTTGGCCCTGGTGGGCACTCTTTCTTCAACATTTATGCGTTTTAACCCCTCACAATTCTCACTCAACTCTTCCCAATATCTATTATCTCCCCATACCACTTCGTCCGCATATCATCCAACAGGGGGAGCCATCGCAAAAATGGGCTACTGCTTTCGAATGAGTCGCTGCTCGCGTCTCCTTCTTCAGCATCCGCACATTTTTGCTCCTTCTCCACAAAATTCACTCACTTCTCACTGCGTTCGAGTTTCGCTTCCCATTTTGTGAGGACCCCGTTGTTGCAACTGTGTGAGTTTGAGTTTTTGTATACTGAGGGTTGTATTTTTCGGTGTGCATGAACAGACACAGAAACTTGCACAGTCATGTCAACTTTTTCCTAGTGAATATTCCTCGTTTCTTTCAGCTTCGCTTCAAGATTCTTGCGCTCGCATTTTGAACTTCCCCCTTCAACATCCGTACATTTTTACTCTTTCCTCATGAAATTTCCCCATTTCACTTACTTCTTCAGGCAAGGATGATTATTTATAATTAAAATTCAAAGAAGTGGATCCCTTTACTTGTTTTATACTCCAAACCATGTAGCTCATTTCAGCTCGGGTGAGTTCTTGGTCTGGCGATTTAACTGAGGGGGGGATATGGCCACCTTCCTCTAGGGAGTCGATGTCATTTTCGTACCATTCACCATGCTCTGGGCCCAAAGGTAGCTCATAGGTCAAGGCTAGAATTTTAGCCGCTTCAGCAAAAACAATGGTCTTCTCAGGTTTAAAGAGTCCATCAGGGTATCCTGAAATGATCTGCTTTTGAACGGCTAGACACACTACATCCTCAAACCAGCTTGAGCGAACATCGGGTAGGCAATTTTCTAGTTCATCTGCCTTAAAATCCAATTCCAAGCCATAGCGATCGCCCATGACAATTTTAGAAAATTCAGCTCGGTTAATGAGTTCATCGGGCCTAAAAGTTTCATCGGGGTAGCCACTGATCACTCGTTCAAACCTCAAGCCAGAAATTGCATCAGCATAAGCATGATCTTCGGCATCAAGAAAATAAATTGGAATATCGGAATTGAAAAAATAAATAGGAAGATCTGATTCATCTAAATAATCAACCGACTTGCCACAATAATAAGTATCCTCATCGGTGTAGGCACACACAGCAAAATCTAAAAAGTCTTTCTTATCTAAAAGATCGCGCTCATCCCAATTGTCATCATAACCACTGTAATAGCTCCAATTCCAAAAGGGGTGAATTTCTGATTCATCCTCAGAAGATGAAAAATAACCATACTCCTCCAGAACTTCTTTCATAGAGATGGAATCCTCAGGAGGATAGCGTAAAATTCTATAATGTTTAAAATTTTCAGGTTTATACTCATTCCACTTCAAAAGGATTTCTCCTTCGGGCTGAAGAATGGCTTGCAGGAAAAGATGATCCACCATGATCACAGTGGGAGCATATTTTACACTTATGGGCTCACTGCAGTAAGCATTGGGAAAAGATTCAGCGCAAATTTGATACGCAAAATGTTTTTCTCCTGTGTACTCTAATTTCTCTTGATGCTCAAATGTGGATTCGTTTAAAACCTGAATCAACTTTGCCGAATCCATTTCCCCTTTCCACGTATTGGGATCAATCTCTTGACGAACTAAGTGGTACCTATTAAATTCGTCAGACTCGTAATTATCCCAAGATAGATCAACCCATCCACCATTTATCTCCACCTTAAAATTCAGTTCGTCGGTTATACTTACATCTCCCCCTTGCGGAGGAATCGTGAGAAGTTGAGTGCATTGATTATTGACCTCATCGTGGGCACAAATCATGTAACTCATTTCTATATCATATATTTCCTCAGAATAAGAGAGGGTATTGCTATCAAAATAACGATCTCGAGCCAAATCATAATAAAGGGCGTAAGGATCTTCTGAGGTATTTTCTATGATTGAATGCCCCTTAAAAAGCTGATAGTGATAGGTTTCACTTTCTTGACCAAAGGCATCCCAACTCAAAACAATGTCATTCCCCTCAAGCGAAGCCTTTAGATTTAAATCCTCAATTTGAGTATATTTTCCCCCTTCGTATTCAACAGCAATGGGCAGGCTACAAACCTGATCGTAGTCCCAAGGTGACTCATCGGTCGAATAACAGATGGCGTAATAACTTGTGCCGTGATAAGGATAAAAATCAATATAGCTATTTTTATCAACATCAAAGTGATCCCATGCTCCATAGGCTTCAAGTACTGAATAATTATCTCCATACTCACCCACAATGTTTCCTATCTCATAATTTTCAGCCTCACCCAGTGTTCTAGATCGAACTAGGGTGTAAGACTCAGCCTCCACAACATTCCAACTCAATTCAATACGATCCTCTTTGATGGAGTGGGTTAAAATCAATTCATCACTCATTAGTGCTAAAGGTAGCTCTGGTAGAGACAGTGCCCATGCGATGGGTGCAAATAAAATGAGAAGGGCTAAGGTGAGGTAGAGATTGATTTTTTTCATAGGAATGGGTTTTTATGTTTTGAATTTTACAGCATAAACGAATTTTTATGAACACTCTAAATGCTTATGTGAGTTTCCTACGGGCTTTAATTACACTTATTTGATTATTTATAAAAAATTTTTCCTGGAATTCTTAAATCTATGTATTCCTCAAATATAATGACATCTGAGCTTTTGTTTGCGATGCTTAATTTTTCTAACTGTCGATCGATATCCATCATTAAATTGAACCATATCCAGGTGCTATCTTCGTTTTGTACATGTATCTCTCTTGCAATTTCGAATTGTTCTATTTTTTGTGTTTCTTTTTTATTGGATTCAAAATAGTTCTTTATTTTGCTTTCAATTTCATTTATTTTAGCAACATTTTCTTTATAAATTTTATTTGATTCTAGCTCTGATTCAAATTCATTTATCATAATTAGCTTTTCACCAGGGTTTGCTAAACCAAGCTCTTTTTTTCCATATTTGTCTTTGAATTCCTTTGTGCTCCAGTATTCATTATTATTTTTTGTTTCAACTAATTCTTCAAGATTTTTTAGCTCTTCTTCAAATTTTTGAATGCTTTGAATTAATCTCTCTTGATTTTGTTTTGCTTTTTCATTTAATTGACCGACTTCTGGTTCATCAATTCTTTGCCTTTCGCAAGAGACTGAAAACATGCTCATCAGAAGGATTAAAGCACTTATTTTTAAATGGTTTTTTTTCATTTTTTCTATGCTGCAATTAAAATTCATAAGGATTCTATCATAGTGTATTTTTTGACCCTTTTAATGAATTAAGTGTTAAAATGATTTTGTTTAAACAATAAAAACAAAAAACATGTCGACAAAAAACAAGTCATCCATCACCGTCGTTTTAGGTACTGCTCGGAAAGGTCGTCAATCTGAAAAGGTGGCGAAGGCGATTGTGGGTATTCTCAAAAAAAGAAAAAAGCTCACCGTTCGCTTTGTGGATGTAAAAGACTACATTTTTGGAAAGACTATTCCACCCTGGGAAGAGAATAAAAAAACTAAGCCCTGGCGGGATTTGGTGAAAAAAACAGATGGCTTCATCATTGTCACCCCAGAATACAATCATGGGTATCCTGGTGAGCTCAAGATGCTTCTGGATCAAGAGCTTAAAGGCTATGTGGGTAAGTCTGTCGTCGTTTGTGGCTGCTCGTCGGGTTGGGCGGGTGGGCTACGTGTGGTGGAAAATTTACTGCCGGTTTTTCGGGAATTGGGGCTTTTGATTTCTTATTACTCCCTTTATGTGACAAAAGTGGGGGACTTTCCTTCAGATTTGAAAGCGGTGGATGAAAAATTTATGGAGCGGGTGAATAAGGCAGCAGATCATTTGATTGAGCTAACTCAGCCGTAGCCTGTTTTTTCTTTAGTTGCTGACAAAATTAAAATAGACTGGTATAGTCCAGTCATCATTTAAATTACGCTTATGAAATATCATGTTGAACGCAGTACCTTGATTAAGGCGGATATGGACAAGGTGCAATCGCTGGTGAAGGATTTTAAACACTGGAACAGTTGGTCGCCCTGGACCATTGCTGAGCCGGGTTGTAAGATGGAGGTCAAGGGAGATGTGGGGCAGGTGGGTCACGAGATGTTTTGGGATGGGGAAATCATTGGTTCGGGAAAGAACACTATCGAATCTATCTCTGATGATCGGATTGACTATGACCTTCAGTTTCTTAAACCCTTTAAATCAAGCGCCAAAAGTTCTTTCATTTTTAAATCAAAAGAGGATTCAGTTGAAGTGACGTGGACCATGGATTCTAGCATGCCGTTCTTCCTCTTTTTCATGATTCCGATGATGAAGGCTTGGATTGGAATGGATTATGATCGTGGCCTTAAAATGTTGAAGGCTATGGTTGAGGAAGGAAAGGTGAATGCCAAGACGACGAATGCAGGTGTGGTTGATTTTGGAGGGTTTGCTTATGTAGGGATTCAGCGTACATCGACCATGGAAGATATTGCCAAGAACATGTCTCCAGACTTTGAAAAATTGATGAAAGACGTTCAGGCCAAAGGATTGAATCCTAAACATTGGATCAGTTTGTATCCGAAGTTTGATATGAAAAATAATTCCATGACTTACATTGCTGCAGCGTCGGTTGAAGATCCTGAGGAGGTGGACATGGGTTCTGATTATGTTTCAGGAAAGATTGAATCTGGAAAAATGCTTGAGATCAAACACGACGGTTCTTATGAATTTTTGGGGAATGCTTGGTCGATGGGAATGATGTACTTGCGAGCTAAGAAGATGAAACAAAAACCAGCTCCCTTTGAATATTACTGGAACAGTCCTCAGGATACTAAAGAGGATGATTTGAAGACGAGTATTTATTTTCCGTTGAAATAATCTCTATTTTTCCATAGGCCGAATCAAAGTCATGACATGAGTCATTCGTGTCGTGACTTTTGCTCTGATTGATTTCAGCTTTTTGGTATTTTTACTGTGATTGTTGCTCCTCCTTTTTTTGTCTCTTCAGCCCATATTTTTCCGTGATGGAGCTCAACAATTTTTTTTGAGATATACAATCCAAGTCCAATTCCCACTGATTGCATACCGTGATTGCCTTTAAATTTTTTAAAAACATTTTCACGCTCTTGTTGTGGAATACCCTCTCCATTGTCTATTACTTTGAATGAATAGTGATCAGAATTTTTTTTTATTTGTAAGGTAATTTGGCCTCGTGGTGGTGTGAACTGCATGGCATTGTAAATCAATTCACTCAATAGTTTTTCGATCAAGTCTTGGTCCATGTATACCCAGAGTTCCTTTTTAAACTCTGTTTTCACCCTCCATTTTAGCCCCTTTTTTTTCATTGCACTTCTAAAGCGATGGTCTATGTAGTTGCAAAAAATATTTAGGGAAAAGGTGTGAGGTCTCAAATAAACTTGCTTAGCGTCATGGGCTTGAACATCAAATATTTTTTGAGTGATTTGATGCAGTTTTTTCAATGAGTTCATGACTGAAAGGCTTTTTGCGTAAATCCCTGGAACAGGATTTTCTTTTAACGAATCTGTTAGTGCTTGGGCTTCAAATAGGGCTGTTGTCAGTGGTGTTCTAAATTCATGACAACTGTTTGAAATAAAATCCGATTGTTGAGCTAAAACGTTTTGCACTTTTTGATATTGATCCTGAAGGCGCTCATATTTTTGAGCATTATTTAAGGCGATGGCACATTGATCGGCTACAAAATCAATTAACCTTCTTTTTTTATCACTCAATACAGCCTCGCGAAACCCAATCATTAAAACACCCATCACTTTTCCTTTAACTATCGCTGGAACCGTGATGGTTGCTTTCATTTTTAGCATTTTTTGAATGGCTATTGATATTCGTTTAGGAATTACTGATTCCATAAAGTTTTCATATTGAAGGCTTAAAAATGCCTTTTTTTCAGTGGCGGTTCGAGCTGTTAAATTTTGCGGTTGGCTCAAGTCAAAAAGATGATCTTCAAATGGTTTTGTTAGCAGGGGTATGATCTTATTAAGAAAAAGGCTGGTTTTAGAATATGCGAAGGGTTTTAGAGTATTTTGTTCTTCGTTCACTACAAATAAGGCGCCTCCGATACAATCCAAGGCTTTGATCATGATGATTAAAATATCTTGGGCCACTTGGCTCAAATCATGAGTGCTATTAAGCCTTTTCATTATTTGATAGATATGTTCCAGCTCTTTATTATCATGAGTAGGTTCTTTTTTAATCTGATTACGACTTAGGATTTCCCTTTTTGTCCTTAGCATGACCGGGGCGATTATTGTAGGTTTCTTATAAGATAATTATACCATATCTTATTTTTTTGTTACAAAACCTTCTGTTGGAATGATAAAATATTCTCATGAATACTCTTGCCATCCTTCTGGTCCTGGCCTCAGCGGTCATGCATGCGCTTCGCAATTTTTTCACTAAAACCTCTTTTGATAAACAGGTGTTTATTTGGATGTATCACTTGGTGACTTTGTTGGTTTTTCTGCCTTTTTTCATTTATTTCTTGGTCACTACTGATGTGCTGAGCTGGACAGGATTTTGGCTGGTGCTCGTTTCGGGAGGGATTCATTTCTTTTATTGGTTGGCGCTTTCTAAGTCTTATGAGGAAGGGGATTTGTCTCATGTTTATCCCATCATGCGTTCTTCCCCGGCGCTTGTTTTACTCTTTGCGGTTCTGTTTTTAAATGAATCGGTCACTCTTTTTGGTGTGCTGGGTATTCTAATGATTACACTGGGGGTTTATAGCATCAATTTAAAATCCTTAACTCTGAAAGGATTCTTGGAACCCATTTTGTCTGCAAGCAAGGATGCGCATGTTCGCTACGCCTTCCTGACTCTATTGCTTGTGGCGGTTTATTCGGTGGTGGATGGTTTTGCGGTCGATCATCTTCATCCCATTGTGTTTTTGTATGGAGTCACCATTGTTTCGATGGCTGTTTTGACGCCCTATATTTTTTCTAAAAAGACCAAGGCTTCCATGGTTAAAGAATGGATCCATCATAAGGCTAAAATGATCCTCAATGGGATTCTGACCTTTGCCGGTTATGCTCTTATTTTGATTGCCTTCACTTTCACTCAAATCAGTTATGTGGTGGGTTTTCGCCAATTGAGTATTGTGTTTGCGGTTTTATTAGGGAGTCATGTGCTCAAAGAAGAATACAAGCTCATTCGATTTTTTGCTGCGACGTTGATTTTTTTGGGTGCTTTTTTGGTTGCCACGGCTTGATTCTTTTGACCATTGTTCTATTTTCCTTTTTTGTCACTATTTTGGATGTTAGAATCAATTTGAATTCCTAATTACAAAAAATGGACGATGCTCAAAAGCCTAGTCGGCAACAAGTGATTGACTTCCTGCAGACTCAAATGGCAGTGGTGGTTTCAACCTTATCTGAGGATCAGACAATTGATTCCGCGTTTGTGTACGGAATGTTTAATCAGGATGCTGATTTTTATTTCATCACCAATACCTTCAGTAAAAAGTATCGGAATATACAGTCGAACGGGATCTTGAGTTATGCCTTTGCTGAGGAGGATAATTTGATTGCGATTCAAGGGAAGGGGAAGGCTGAAATCGTTCATGATTTGGGTGAATCCAAACGGATTTATGATTTGCTTTTACAGGTGCTGAGGCATCGCCTAGAGCATTGGCCTCCTCCTTTTGCTAAAATGGAAGAGTCTAACTTGGCCATTGTTAAAGTATCTACTCAGTGGCTTCGCTGGGGGGACTTTAGTCACCTGGGTACTCAGCCCCTTGATCAATTTTTTGTTGATGTGATTCCTTAATTCTATTTTATGAAACGTTTTTTTGCCCTTATTTTTGGTTCATTTTTACTTTTAGGATGCAGTGCAGAACCTGTCTCAAACGAACCTGTTGCGGACCAACCTGAAATGGCTGACATTCAATTTGAAGTTCCCACTCAGCCGATTGAATCACCCTTTTTGGTCGAAGGAGAGGCTCGCGGAACTTGGTTTTTTGAAGGGGTGTTGCCTGTATACCTTGAAGATGAGCAGGGGAATGTGTTGGCTTATGGATCAGCCACCTCAACCGAAAGTTGGATGACGGAAGATTTCATTCCTTTTTTGGTCACCTTGGAGTTTGAGCCTGGCTTGGCTGAGGAGGGTACTTTGATTTTTGAAAAAGAAAATCCTTCGGGTTTACCTGAAAATGCGGGTATGATCAAAGTGCCGGTTGAATTTAAGTAGCTTTTTAAAGCCCTTGGTCTTTTGAGCTCTTCTTAGCACGTTCGATGAGTTCATCTCTCAGCTTTTCAGCCTCGTCTTTTCCAATGCCGGGTAAACGGCCTTCAGAACCACCTCGTGCCCATCCTACGGATACACCTGCGGTGCCAGCGGTTTGAATTTGAATGTCAGAAAGTCCAATGATTCTAGATAGGATGCCACGATGGATGTCGACATTTTGAATGCGATCGTAGGGGATGGTGACGTATTTTTTACTCAAGACACCTTGTTCTGATTTAAATCCGTTTTTGCTGAGCTCATAGCGGTAAAAGTGTTTGGTGAGCCAGGCCCACAGAAAAAGTAGAGCGAGGAGGCCAATGGCTCCTGCGATAAATGCAAACTTGTATTTTGGATTGAGTTGCGCAGAGCTTAAATAGTAGTTGGGAATGAAGGCGTATCCGAACAAGACGATGAATACCACTAGGAAGCGCAAAAAATAGTTGATAAAGAAGAGCCAGGTGGCGCGAGAGTGAAGTTTTTTCATTTCGTTGAGGGGTTATTTTGGCTTCACTATATCAATTGTTTGAATTTGCTACAATCTAAATGTAATTTTCATTTTTTATGGCGAAATTGAAGTTGGATTTGCACGACATTTATAACAAGGGTCAAAAAATTGAGGCTGAGCTTCAACGTCTCATAAGCGAGGCAGTTGAAAAGCGTATTGAACTGGTTGAAATCATTCCTGGAAAAGGTTCAGGGGCATTGATGAAAACGGTGAAGCGTTTTTTGAATCGCAAAGACATCAAGGCGTTGTATCATCGTCTTAAGGTGGATGTGAAAAACCATGGTCGACTGTTTGTCTACTTTCGGTTTTAGCTAGCCTGTTTTTTGGAGTAAATCTTGACTGTAGTCAACAGAGTTGGCAGCAGCATTTCGCCAGATGAAATTTTGAAGCGCCTCGCCTCCTTTTCGTCTTACACTCAAGACTTCCGTCATGGTCACTCGTATGCCGCTTAATAATAGGCTGGCTGTACTCCGTTCGACGTTGTACCCATCGATTTCTTTTGAGGTTGCTTCAGACACCATGCCTTCTTCCAATATTCTTGCTGAACCCCTTCCAAAAGTAGCTTCGGCGAATGCATCGAATAATCCATTGGAATCTGCAGCATCGATTTCGGCATGTAGTTTTTCGTGTTTGCCAATTTGTTCGTAGACCTCTGATACGCCAATGCCCACTCGGTCGGCGGTGGCTTGAGCGGTCTCGTACCCGGCCATGCCAGTTTCACCTGTACTGGGTTTCCAGTAACCGAGAACGGTCTTTCCACCTTTGACTTCATCGGCGTAAACAATGTTATCGGGATTGAAGCCAATGGCTGACAATTTGCTGCGGGTCGCTCGGATTTCACCCTGCTTTTTTCGATCGCCTGATTGCTCAGCGCTTTCTCCATGCCATCGTAGGTCCTCTCCCAAAGTGCTTGGCCGGTGGTTTGATGAATCCATTCTTTCCATAAAAAATCTTGTTTAGTATATTTTACGCCTCTTTATTTCTTCTTTTCAAGGCTTTTTTTTGTTTCTTTTTTTACACCTCGCACATTGTACTTTGAACTCCGCACGTGTGATAGAAGTATATACTCATCCTCTCCCCATCTATATACCTATGTCTTAATTCATTCCAATTCACACCAATTCATTCCAATCGTTTCCAAACAAATCCTAAATGCTAATTTCTAATGTCCAAATTGTCTTGAATTTCTTTTATTTAA
>JAUHWS010000082.1 GCA_030427295.1 bacterium
GTAGCATTAAGCATTGGTTCAATACTCAGGAAAAGGGCAATTTGGTTAAGGAGGGGAAAGATTTATTGAATAAACACCTCAAACGTTTGGGATTGAAAGGTTTAGGAGGGAATTTGGGCCAGCTCAAGAACTACCTCGGTAAGAAGCTCAATATGCGGGAACGGGAAGAAATCTTGGAAAAAATCGGTAATGGGTCTGTGGAGGCTATTAGTGTGGTGAAGAAAATTGTCCCTCCGGAAGTCTTCACATCAAAAGAAGTCGATGAAAAGACTAAAAACGAGGCCCTAGCCGAAAATGTGAGTTTGGATAAAAAATCGGATATTTTGATCACAGGTGAAGGGGGTTACAAAACTCAAATTGCCACATGCTGTCAGCCGACGGTGGAGGATCGTATCATCGGCTACATCACTCGTGGGCGTGGTATTACGATCCACAAACGCGATTGCAAAGTGGTTTTGCGTGGTCATGATCCCAAACGTTTGATTGAAGCTTCTTGGGCGGCTAAAACCAAACCGACCTATCCTGTGAAATTAGAGATCAAAATCCGTTCGCGGGTGGGCTTGCTGAGAGATATTGCAGATGTTTACGCTCAAAATGGCTTGTCTATTTTGGGGCTTCAATTGAATGATGCGTTGGTGATCGATACGATCGTAGAAAATATGCGAATGCTCGACAAGCTCATTCAACAACTCAAGGCTATTTCTGACGTCTATGGCGTGAAGGAGTTGCGTAAATGATGAAATGTTTAGGCCATGAACATTTGAATCAATTTATCGGCAGCCAGTCCATTTTTGAGACGCAAATAGGCTTCGGAGCCTTTTTTGTAGTGCTCTAGGACTTGTGTTCTGGATTCTTCAGGGTAACGGCTGGCAATCTCTTGGACCTTGACATCGACATCAGCGTCTTCTGCTGCAATCTTTTCTGCCTTGATGATTTGATTGACTCCCAGACGTGCCAACACACGTTGTTCGGCTGACTTTTGGTGATCTTTTTCAAAGTCTTCGTCGGTTTTTTTCACATGAGTGAGATACTGTTCCCAGGTCAATCCTTGTTGGGCGATTTGCTTTTTTCGCTCCTCCTTCAAAATATTGACCTCATCTTTGATGAGTATTTCGGGAACCTCAGCCGTGGTGATTTTAATGATTTCTTCAACAACCTTGTTGTCTGCGTCGGCTTGAGCCCGTTGCTTCTTTTCTTGCATGAGATCCTCCTCAATGCGCTTTTTGAAGTCATCTACGGATTGCTTTTGACCGAGCATTTTTTCCACGAGGCTTTCGTCGAGTTTTTGCTCTTCTTTTTCTTCTAGGCGGACGAGTTCGAGCTTGAATTTGACCTTTTGGCCTTGCATTTGCTTGGCGTGGTAATCTTTGGGAAACTGGATGTTAAACTCTTTTTTATCCCCAACCTTCATGCCAACGACTTCTTCTTCAAAGCCTGGAATCATGGATTTTGAGCCTAAAATGACCGGGTGATTTTTGCTGGCGGTGTTAGGAATGGCTTTTCCTTCTTGATCAAATCCTTCAAAATTGAGCTCGGCTCGATCTTCATTTTTGGCAGCTCGATTCACATCCTTCCAGGTCGCAAAACGTTGCATCAGCATTTGGATGGTCTCGTCGACCTCTTTATTGGTCACCTTCACCTCTTCAAGTTTGATTTTGATTTTTTTATAATCTCCCAATTTTACCTCAGGCATGACGGCCACGGTGGCGGTGTAAACTAAATCATCCCCTTCGTTTTTGACGGGGGTTTTTACTTCAACTTTGGGTTGCGCAATCACTTGGACCTCGTGTTCTTTGACGGCTTTGGCGTAAGATTGAGGGATGACCCGCTCCATGGTGAAGCCTTGGATGGTGTCTTCATTGACCTTTTCTTTGATCACCGCTTCGGGAATGTGACCGGGGCGGAATCCATCCACCTTCAACTCTTTTCCAATGTCTTCAAGGGCTTTTTTTTGAGCCTCTAGGTAGTCTGCATAAGGAACAGTGATGGTGAGTTCAATTTCGGATTTGGGTAGTTTTTTGAGGGTAGCAGTCATGTCAATGGTTTTAAATTGCCAAATAAGCCTACCTTAAATGTATGAAAATGGCAACTGGATCCCAATATATTTAGGACGCCTCTCTTAATTTTTCTAGCTTTTGCTCTATGAGCCCATCCGTTTCGTCAAATTCATCCTGCCACATCTGATAGTATTCTTCCGCTTTGGCAAGGTTATCCATGTCAGCGTAAACGCGAGCTACCTCATACCAATATTCTTTGAGAGAATCGTTTTCGACAATCATTAGATAGGCTTCAATGGCTTTTTTTGGCTCATTTACGTTTTGATACAACCGTCCTAAATTGTGCAGAATAACGGTGCTTTCGTGAGGGGTGCCAATGGCGTCTTCGTAGGTTTGAATGGCCATGTTGTAATTGCCTAGTTCTTTATAGGCGTCCGCCAAATCGATCACCCGTTGGTCGGAGCCTTCTCCAATGTCGTCCATTTGCTGGATCGCATTGTTCAATTTTTGTACCTCATCTTCAAGGATTGCCTTTTCTTCAGTGGTCAGATCTACTTCAATGTTGTAATCTGGAGTACTACAACCGATTAAAACGAGTGAAAGAAGTATTAGGAGTAAATTCTTTTTGAATGTCATGAGGGGGATGTTAACTATTTAAGCCACTCTACCATTCCACTGGTGAGAGTTTTTGAAATAATTTCTGCCGCTTGAGCTCGAGTGAGGGGTTGGTTGGGATCAAAGTTGCTTAGAATACCTTCCTGTTGAGCATAAGCGAGATAATTTTTGTACCATGGGTCATCTCCGTCCACCTCTGAAACCTCGGCGCCACTGGTGAGGAGGAGTAATTTTAGGGCTTCAGCCTGAGTAATGCCTTGATTGGGCCGAAATTCATCTCCTTCGTACCCCACCACAATTCCTTCTTGACGGGCAAGGGCAATGTAGGGTGCATGCCACTCATCGGCGCTAATGTCTCCAAAAAGGTATTTTTCGCCGATGTCAGCCATGACTTTTTCGGGGTAACCATTGATCCCCATAGCCATTTTTAGAAACTCAGCCCGTGTGGAGACCTCGCTGGGGAAGAAGAGCCGCTCTCGTTTTCCGGACAGAACATCTTCGCAGTATAAATGGATGATGTATTCTTTTTGAGGTTGATTGTCGATGTCTAAAAAGGGATTTTGACAGCTTGCTGTGGGAGTAATTTCCTCTGTTTCTTCTACATCTATCACTTCATTTGACTCATCAAGAGACTCCTCCTCAACCGCTTCTTCGATCACTTTAGGTTCGCTAGGCTTGAGCTCGACGGTGTATTCAACGGTTGGACTGACATTGCCCACAAAATCAACCACGTAAATTTCGTAGGTCACACTGTCTGCCTCATCGGTTATTTGAGTGTCAGTGAATTCATTCTTGTATCCACTGTAAG
>JAUHWS010000029.1 GCA_030427295.1 bacterium
TGGATGAATTCCAAATGCTTTTTTAAGCTCGTTTTTTCCAGTTGTTTTTTAAGATAATACTCCACCGCTTTCACATCATGATTCGTGGTGGCTTCGATTTTTTTCACTTTCTCAGCCTCTTTTTCGTTAAAATTTTTGACAATCTCTTCCAGGATTTTCAGTTCTTTGTCCGAGAAGTGGGGGAGTTCTTGAATTCCTTTTTCGGAGGAAAGCATCATCAAAAAACTCACTTCAACGGTTAAACGATGTTTGATGAGGGCATATTCTGAAAAATAAGGCGAGAGCTCCGTGACTTTTTGTTGATATCGCCCGTCGAGAGGGGAAAGGGAAGTGATCATATTAATTACAAATTACTAATTTATTTTAGAGCGTTTAGCGATTAGTGTGTAGCGTTTAGCTCTATTTGAGATGTGTTTTTGCTATTCGCTTTTCGCTGGTCGCTCTTCGCTAATAAATTACGAGTTTATTTTAGAGCGTTTAGCGATTAGCGTTTAGCTCTATTTGAGATGTGTTTTTGCTATTCGCTTTTCGCTGGTCGCTCTTCGCTAATAAATTACGAGTTTATTTTAGAGCGTTTAGCGATTAGCGTGTAGCGTTTAGCTCTATTTAGCTATTTGCTTGCCGCTCGTCGCTAATAAGTTACTAATTTTATTATTCAATGGATTCTTTGAGTTCTACAATTTGTTTGGCGACTCTTTTTCGGAGGCTATCGTTGTTCATGGCGAGCATGCGGATGGCGGCGTCGGCGGTGTTTTTGGCATTGACGACGCACGTGCTAGGGGCGCCTTCGGGGTAGCGGACCATACTGTGGATGGTGGCGAAAAATTCCGCTTCGTTTCGAAAGGTGGGGCTGGCAATCACGGGGTGAATGGAGGAGGCTGAAATCATTCCGGAAAGACTGTTGCTTCCATTGGGGATCGTGATGTAAACGATGTCCTCTCCAGATTTGTTAAAATCACTGACCATGTCCAGCACCAGTTCGGGTGTTTTGAAGGCCGAGACCACGTAGAGTTCAGATTTTATGCCAAAATCTTCCAGATATTCGGCAATCTTTCGGGCGTGAGCTTCCTCTGATTTAGACTCCATGAGGATGGGGACTAGCATGATTTTAGTTTGTTATTTTTTGTACTTCAGCTTACTTTTTCATTTCGACATTTACTCTTATCTTGACATCTATTTTTCATCTCGACCTTGTGGAGAGATCTTACCTCGTTGTTGAAATGATGAATTGAGAAAAGATTTCTCGACCTTGCTCGAAATGAAAAGGGTTTATGAGTTAAAATACTCATCCAAATTCTTCTGAATCCGTTCATGGATGTCTTCATCCGCATGATATTCAAAGGATTGGCCCGTCAGTTTCTCAAAAATATCGATGTAGCGATAACTGAGTTCCTCCACCAACTCATCCGGGGCAGGGGGGAGTTTGGGGTCGTTGTAGGGATCACAGTTTTGCTTGAACCAGAGACGTAAAAACTCTTTGTCAAAATTTTCGGGTTCTTCGCCGCGTTCAAAACGTTCTGGGTAGGTGGCTGCGATCCAGTAGCGAGAGGAGTCGGGCGTGTGGACTTCGTCCGCGAGGATGATATTACCTGCTTCATCTTCACCGAATTCGTATTTGGTATCGACCAAAATAAAGCCTTTTTCCGCGGCGATTTCCTGTCCGCGTTTAAAGACTTTAAGCGCATAATCTTCAATTTGACCCCATTTTTCTTCGGAGACGAGTCCTTGGGCGATGATCTCTTCGCGGGAAATTTTTTCATCGTGGCCTGTCTCAGGTTTGGTGGTGGGAGTGATGATGGGGGCGTCGAAGGCTTGATTTTTTTTGAGTCCCTCAGGGAGTTGCACGCCACAAAAATTTCGTTCCCCTTTTTCGTAGTTGACCCAGGCTGAGGTGCCGGTGGTTCCGGTTATGTAGCCGCGCACGACTACTTCGACGGGAAAAATTTTGACAGGCTTCACGAGGCTGACGTTGGGGTCTGGTGTGGCAATCAAATGATTAGGGACGATGTCTTTGGTTTGTTCAAACCAAAACGCGGAACATTGGTTGAGCACCGCTCCTTTGAATGGAATGGCGGCCAAAATACGATCAAAAGCGGATTGTCGGTCGGTGGTCACAATCAATCGTTGGTCGTTTTTTTTATAGGTGTCCCGGACTTTGCCAGCATGGAGTTTTTGGTAGCCCTCAAAATTCGTTTCAGTGAGGGTGTTTTTAAGGTGGGCTTGGATGATGGCTCGGTCTGGCATGGTTGAGGATTATTGATGTTTTGATTTTATCAGATGGGTAAACAACCTACAAAGAGAAAAATGGAGCCAATGTCGTCTTCATTTTTAAATGAGGATGCGGTAGGCTTGTTTCAGATTTAAAAAAACAGACATGAACACACGAATTCAAAATCTCCAAAAAAAGCTCAGAGCTAAAAAACTCTCTGCACTCCTTGTGACGAACCCGTACAATGTTCATTATCTGTCGGGTTTTGTGGGAACGAATGGTAGCTTGCTCGTGACCCCTAAAAAGCATGTGCTCATTACCGATGCACGGTATTTTGTGACAGCGAAGAAGGTGAGGGTGCCTTATCACGATCAAAGCAAGGGGTTCAAGTCGCTCATGGGTCGATTGAAGTTTGTTGGTTTTGAGGAGGAAGACATGACCGTGGCTCAACTCAAGCGCTATAAAAAGGAGTTGCGAGGGGTCAAATGGAAGCCGACGTCCGGCATGGTGGAATCGCTCCGTCTCATCAAAGATAAAGCAGAGATCAAGATCATCAAAAAGGCATGTGAGATCGCTTGTAAAAGTTTGGAGGAACTGGAGAAGAAAATCAAACCAGGCCTATCCGAAGATGACCTAGAATGGGAACTTTTGAAAATTGCTCGAAAGCATGGTGCCGATGGGTTTTCATTTCCGCCCATCATTACTTTTGGTAAAGATACAGCGGACATTCATCATCAGAAAGGGGATAGTCGGTTAAAAAAAGGGGAGATGGTTTTGATTGATTCGGGGATTGTCTTTCAAGGATATATTACGGATATGACCCGGGTTTTCTTTCAAAAAAAGCCGAGCTCTTTTGAACAAAAAATTTATTCAATAGTGCTGGAGGCCAACCAAAAAGCGATTGAGTCCATTCAGGTGGGGATGAAATTTTCTGAGCTCGACCAGGTGGCACGGGGGGTGATTGAGGCGGCGGGCTATGGGGACTATTTCATGCACTCGACGGGTCATGGGACAGGATTGGAGGTGCACGAGGCGCCTTGGGTGGCTAAAAAATCCAAGGAAACGATAAAACCCGGCATGGTGTTTACCATTGAACCAGGCATCTATATCGAACGCAAAGGTGGGGTGCGGATTGAGGACATGGTCTATGTCAATCCAAATGGGGAAGTGGAGGTGTTGACGAGGTGTCGGAAGTAAACCTTTTATTTAAATGTTTTTTCAAACACACTCCCAACTCTTACTCGTGTGTTTCCACCAAATGTATGGGTGATTTCAAGCATAGTTCCGTTTCTTGGTGTTTCATCTGGCTTAGTGCCACTTGCGCCTTTTACTGATTCAGCGAAATTAAATTCTGGAGCTAGTGTGCCTTTATATTCTGCCAAGTCTCCAAAAGGCATTTTTTCGGGTGCAATTGTCGTTTTTTGGCTGCTTTTTTTCTTGGCTTTGTGGTCTTTTTTTACCTTTGATTCTCGACGCATTTTTTTCTGCTTTTCGTAGGTTTCTCTTAATTCTCTCTTCTCCTCCGTTAATCTTTCCTTTTCTGTTTTCAGCCTTTGCGCTTTCGCTTCCAGTTTTTTTAGTTTCTCGTTTTTAGAATCACCGGGTAAGTCGTTAAAGCCCATTGGTTTATTAGTATATCCTGTAGCCAGATGCCCTCCAAAATATATTTTATGGTCACCTATTTTCGTAAAAAAACCAGGTGTGACTTGATTTACTGATGCTTCTATCTCTGCTGCTCCACATGGCATTTCTTCTTCGTCACAAGTATTATCTTTTTCTGCTGGCCCTACGCTATACACTTCTTCGTATTGAACTCCATAAACTTCTTCAGATGCTACACCATAAAATTTTTCTGTAGGTTCATCACTTGCAAATTTTACTTCCGCTTCCTCAAGTGCGCCAGGCAGGCCGATGTCAAGATTCATTATTTCTGCGCGTGATCCGTCTACCTTCTGTTCATAGCCGTCACAGGTTGAACCGATGGCAATGATGGCTGGAAGAATCGCTTCACGAAGCTTTGAAAGTCTCATAGAGAGAGAGTTAGTTTTATTGTATATAATTTATACAACATTTTTTAAAAAAAGTCAAGTAATTTTACCTGGTTTCTTTCCCGTGTGTAAGATTAACGATACTGTTCCATTTGCTCAACAACGCCCTCAATCACCTTTCTGTCTCCAGAAACCATACCAACTCTTTCTTCTTGAGGGGTAGTTTCAGGTGTAGACCTTGGTTTATCTGGATGCATTTCGGCTTCTGGATCACCGACGGCATGAGCCACTTTTTCCGGTGAAATTCCACTAGTTGTGGCACATCCTGCTAGCAATAAAGGAGGTAGTAAAGCAAGCAGTCGTCTTTTTAATGAGGGGGTCTCGCTGTCATTTTGGTGAATTTCAGGCATCGTTTTTGGGGATTATTAGGGATTAGTAGTATATGCTTTTGGATTTTTTTCGTCAAAATTTGTTGATCCTATATTTTTTGTACTAGAATGAAATCAAATTTAGTTCCCAAACATTGCTAAATATGCCTCCCTATACCCCTCTCCTCAAAATATCTGATCAATTGTATGCCAAAAATGAATCGCTAATGGAATTTAATCCCACAGGAAGTATTAAAGACCGTATGGCTCGCTATGTTCTGGATGCGGCTGAAAAATCTGGCGAACTCCAACCGGGGGGGCACGATCATTGAAGCCACGAGTGGGAATAAGGGGATTGCCTTTTCCTATTTGGCGAAAGAGCGTGGGTATAAAATGATTGTGGTGATGCCCAGCAACATGACCGAAGCCCGCAAGCAAATGATTCGGGGTTTTGAGGCTGAAATTGTGGAAGTCGCTCCTGGTGATTTTGTGGGAGCGGCTAGAAAGCGGGATCAGCTTGTGGCTAAAGCGGGTGCATTTTGCCCTCGTCAGTTTTGTAATCCACTCAATGTGGAGGCGCATCAAAAGCACACGGCCCAAGAAATTTTAGAACAGGTGCATGAACTTGATTTACCTCACATTGAGGCCTTTGTCGCCGGAACGGGAACGGGTGGAACCTTGATGGGAGTAGGATTTTCCCTCAAATCAATGTATCCGAATTTGAAAGTGGTGGCGGTGGAGCCGACGGAGTCAGCGGTCATGCAAAATAGGGAACCTGGCCTCCATAAAATTCAGGGGATTGGCGATGGATTCATCCCTCCAATTGTTCAAATGGAATACGTGGATGAAGTGGTCGATGTTACCGGTGAGGAGGCGATCCAGCGAGCTCAACAACTCAATCAAGATTTGGATATTTCGGTAGGGATCAGTTCGGGAGCCAATGTGCTTTCGGCGGAAAAATATATTGAACAATTTCACCCCAAAGGCATTGTAATCACCGTTTTGCCCGATCATGCAAATCGCTATGGCGAGTTGTCTGCTTAGGCTTTACTCTGCGATTTCATCTTCAATTACAAAATTGTAGGCTTCTGCAAATGCATCTCTGGCTTGATTGAATTCGGTGAATTCTTTTGATAATTTTTGGTTGACTGATTCGACAAGGTCACTTTCTACTTCAAGATGATTGTCTGTAATTTCACCCGATACGATGGCGTCTTCCCACAAGCTGATGTATTTGGCTTCTTCGTCTTCTAGTAAATCAAGCATGATTTCAAGGGATTGGATCACAGCCATCTGATAATCCAAGTCACCTTCGTAACCACTCAGTGACTTGAGTTTTTCTAGGTCATCACGGATGAGGTTTGCTGTCTCTTTTCGGTGATTTTCAATTTCATCCAAATTATTGCTTTGTAGCGACAGGCTTTCCACTTCATCAAGATAATAACTGATTCTGATGATTGATTCTCCACGAATATCACTGATTATTTCATCATATTCACTCGCGTCATTGTAAAGTTCAAATTTTAATCGAAATAGATTATAAATCTTAATCAATTCCTGATTGGATTCCATGATTTTTCTTACAAACTCATCAATGAGTTCGTTGTGCTGTGCTATTGCTGCATTCACCCCTTCAATACTGGTGTTTTCATCTAATTCATCAAGGGCCTTATTTGATTCAATAATGGCTTTACCTTCATCATTGAAGGTCATTATTTTAATGATCAGATCGTTTTTTAAGGCAGTGATAACTGCGTTATCTCCATTGTACGAACCCAATTGCTTGGCTTCTTCATTCAAGGCGATGAATGTGTTGATGGTCTCTTGATGTTTTTGCTCGACCAGTTCGTAGTTTCCTGCTGCTAAATTTTCATCTGAAAAGTCAATGTAGTCGTGGTAGGCTTGCATGGCTCTATTTTGGAGGTTGATGATTGAGTTATCATAAGCGTACAGTTGATCCCGTTGATCAAGGTTCACCTGCTTTAGCTCCTCCGGATTGTAGATTTTACCAGAGACTAAGTTGTCATAGGTGGTGGAGGCTTTATTTTGAGTGTCAGTCATCAACCGGAAGGCCATTTCAGACATTTCTCCTCGTGTAATCAATTGACCAAAGCTACTTAAAGAAGGGGGAAGGGCTTTGAGTTCTTCAAGCTTCACAATGTATGGCCTGTACCACACTTCAGTTTCTTCTTGCACGGTATGGCCAAATGCATTCACGATGATTTTGGCTGCTTCTGACAGTTTAATTTTGTTTCCTGCCTGGAAGGTGCCATCGGGATATCCATCGATAATACCCTTTATTTTTGCGAAGCAGACATATTTGGCGTACCAATTATTTTGATGAGACACATCAGAGAAACACGTTTCGTAGTTACTCGCATTATTCGTGTTTGAAGGATAATCAAGCCCCACAGATGAATCAAAACAAGCATTGTGAGCGCGAGTGTTGATGATTTCGCACTCGCTGCCCACTACGCAATCTATCGTATCGCTTCCGTAATTGAGCTGGCAGTTGGCCAGACGGTCAATTTGAAACGCATAGGGTTGAGCTTCGAGAATGATTTTGGTGAACTCCGCTCGATTGATGGTTAGGTTAGGTAAAAAATTTCCATCCGGATAACCTTCAACGACTGCTTCACTTTGTAAATAGTTAATGGCATCCTTGTACATATGATCTCCAACATCAGGAAAATCGGCTTGCACGATGCTGATTCCTCCAAAGAAGAGAATTAGACTTCCTGTAGCGAGTTGAATTTTTTGAGCTTTGGTCATTCTAAAAACTCTTTTTAAGATTTAAATTATTCCACTGGCCAATAATAAACCAATTGATCGATGATATAGGCCAGTTCTGCTCGAGTGAGCTCTTTACTTGGGTCTTCAAGCCCTTGTGGTAAAAGATAGAGCTGATAGGCGGTATCGAAGTATTTTTTGTACCATGGGTCAGTCTCACCTTCCCACACGTTGATGTTGGCGGCTTCTTTGTGGGCTTCTAGGGCCATTTTTATCGCTTCGGCAAGGATGACGGGCTGCTCCCCTTTGAACGTTCCGTCTGGATAACCTTCAACCACTTCTTTTTCGTAGGCTTCAGCCACAAAAGGGTAGTACCATAAGTCAGGAGTTACGTCGGGGAAAATAGAAAAATCATTGGGCACCACGTAAGTTTCTTGACCACTGTTTTGTTTGACGGCATTGAGGCTGGCAAAAATCATTTTTAAGGTGGCCGCCCGGTTCACTTTTCCTTCGGGGTCAAAGGTTTTATCTGGATTGCCGTGTAAGACTCCTAGTTCAACTAAATGGCGGATATTTTCTTCAAAACGATGTCCTGAAATGTCGGTCAGCTCAATGGTAGGCATGGTGACTTCTTCGGTGTCGATGATGAGGTCAGGCTCTTCGCTAGGTAGTGGGATGTTGTATGCTCCTTGAACGGCTGAAGAAAAAGCAGTTTTCCAGTAGGGGGCGGGTTCTTTTGTTTGTTCGACGTATCGCTTGCTTTTGAAGTGTTCTAAAAAGAAAGCAAAATCCTCCCAATTGGTTTCTTCCTCACTGGCATCGGTTTCGTAGTAGACATAAATTTCGTATTCGGGATCTTGTATGGTGGCCGATGCGGTTTGATAGATCGTTCCATCATCCGCTTGATAGTCAGAGAAGTAGATCCAACCGGGTAGACCATCCACGATGAGTTCACTGCTTGCAAAGGTGACCCATTCACTGGGGTGGAGGTAGTACATGTTGTTTTCTAGTCCTTCTTCGGGCGTGAAGTGGATTGAGCCAATGGGTAATTCCCCATAACTCACATTGACTGATTCGTAGTTGGGGCCGCTGCTTTCTCCGTAAATTAGATAGCCATCTTCGCCGTTTTCTTTTTCAATTCGCCAGTCCTTGGGGGCTTCGAAAGTGAAGGGGTAACTTGGATCGCTGATTTTGGTCATAGCACTTGGTTCTGTGATGACCTCTGCCCCAAATTCAAGACTGTTGATGAATTCATCTACCTCTGCTTCAGCTTCAGGATCATCACTAGCGATCATGTAATCCACGATCAGATAAGCATAACCATGGGTGAAAAGGAGGGTGTGATAACTGTCGCCTAGCCCATTGTTCCACAGGTGGACTACTTCTTTTCCATTGATGGTGAGGATTTCTTCATGTTCATAGGCTCCCTCCCCATACAATTCGCGAAGGAAGGTCAAGTTTTCTTCTGCTGTGTTGTTATTTTCAAAAAATTCATAGCCCATTTCACCGGCAATGTAGGACCATCCATTATTTTGCTTTTCGAGGTAGAAACTTTCCTCCTCGATTTGGCTGAATAGCCAGTTTTCTGTTAATTTCATGGAAAGTTCAGGATAGTGACCGTAGGTGTGGGTTTTTTTGGTGTTGGCTTCATACACCCCCTTTTCCATTTCCAGTAAAGTCGTTGTGGCTGCGGCATTGGGACTGGGTTCAACCCCGGCTTCAGATTCGATCCAGCCTTTTACATCTGATACTTGTAGGGCTCGGCCAATGTTTTCAAAATCACTGACAATGTAGGTGGGAATACCAATAAACTCACCCTCTTCGTTTAGCATGGTACCTCCTGAATTTCCTGCATCGATGTCGGCATCGGTTTTTAGATAAGTGTATCCATTCCATTGCTCGAAGCCACTGATTTGGCCTTGGGTGCTGTTGATGGTGATACCCCCACTTCCTGGAAATCCAATGACCGTCACTTTATCACCTTCTTGGGGTTCATTGCCGTTGTCATAGTCAAGATGAGGAAAGTTACTAGGTTTTTGCCCCCAGGCGACGTCGTCATTTATCTTTAAAAGGGCAAGGTCGATTTTTTCATCGTAGCGCAAAATGTCTGCCGTAAATCGACACTCTGGTGGGTTTTGCGGGGTTTCACTCACACAAATGCTAATCGCATCGGCGGGTTTGTTGAAGGTGGGGCTCATGATGACGTGTGCGTTGGTCAACACCAAGCCACTGCTGCTAATGAGTGTGCCTGATCCACTGCCCTCCAGAGTCACTCGTCCATTGAGAAGCTCTTTGTAAGTATTTATTTTCACCGTGGTGCTGAAGGTTTCTTCGGCATTGGCTTCTGGGATAGCTATTGCACTGAAACTGAAAAAAAGCGCTCCACTGGTTAGTAAGGCAAAGAGGCGTTTACTCATTGTTTTTATCTTTAAATAATAATTTCTTAACAAATCTACCATACCTGGATGTTTTTTGAGGGGCAACTTAAATTTAGTGATGAATTATTAATTACGAGTTACGAATTAAGAATGGTGGAGCGGATGGTAAACCGTGTGTTGGACCGAATCGTTGTTTTAAACTGAATGTTAGTTACAACTCGGCCCACTATCCGAAGTACGATTTTAGACTACTTAAAAAGTGCTATTTACAAATGAGGGGAAATTTGTTACAATAGGAGGATTTATTTAATACGACTTTATGAACGTACTTAAAAAGACTCTTATTTATGTGTTTGGTTTTGTGTTTGTAGGAGGTATGAGCGCTTCTACTGTTCTTGCTCAGGATGAAGACCAGACTGCTCCTACCTTTGGTTCTGTCGATTGTTTGGTAACGGCTTATTATTCGCCATTAGAAGATCAGGAGTACTACATTACGGGGAGCTATGAGGGGGATATTGCTTTGAATGGGCG
The DNA here is from genome assembly GCA_030427295.1 of bacterium. Classification (GTDB taxonomy): domain Bacteria; phylum Patescibacteriota; class Gracilibacteria; order UM-FILTER-43-11; family UM-FILTER-43-11; genus JAUHWS01. Next base: position 10,205 of record JAUHWS010000029.1, read on the forward strand.
TGGAACACATGGAGCCAGTGGTGTGTCTGTTTTTGAAGGGATGATTGCTGCCCCTCAAATTTATCCCTTTGGTACAAAAGTTAATATTCCTGGTTTAGGCATGGGTGAGGTGCAAGATCGAGGGGGGGCCATTATTGAAACCGAGGATTATATTCGATTGGATGTGTGGATGGGGGAAGGGGAGTCTGGGCTTTCAAAAGCTTTGAATTGGGGGTCTCGTCAGATGACTTGTGGTATGTATTCATCTGATTCAGGCCAAGCTCTTGATTTTGATACTTCTTGGGTAAGCACTCAGCTTCATCAAAGTTATGAAGCGAGCTTGCGCGCTAAAACCTACGAAGTGGCACAAGCGAAGGAGCTAGAAGAACGTCAAGCGGATGCATTGGACTCTACAAAAGACCTTGATTCAACTCAAATTTCTGCCTCTTTGATTTCTGCTGATTCTACTTTTACTTCTGTTTCTGAGGATGTGGCTCCAGTTGACCAAATCATTATTAAGGGGCTGACTTATAGTGAGTCTGTTTTGCAGCCCAATCTTGGCTTGGATCAAACGGGTGATGCGGTTCGAAAGTTGCAACAACTGCTATCGGAACTTGATTATTATCATGCCGCTCAGACGGGTTATTATGAGCAATTGACGATGGATGCGGTGCGTCGCTTTCAGCTGGATCATGGATTGATTCATTCAGATGCTGATTCTCATGCGGGCTATTTCGATCAGGCAACTTATGAAGCCCTTTTGAATGCGGTGAATGGAGTCTCTGAGGGGTTTGAAAGTGATTCCCAAGAAAAGCGAGTGGAATCGTTTGATAAACCTGAGCTGCCTCATGTCAAACAGCTTTCTGCACCTTCTGAAGTGAGCTCAAGTGAGCCGCTTCATTTTTTAGCCATTCAATCTTCATTGAATGAGAGTGTTTCAGTGAGCCCTTTTGCTCGTCAATTGCAACATGGAGATTTTGGTGAAGATGTTTTGGCTCTCCAGCGTTTGTTGATGGATGAGGGGTATTTACCTTCTGGTTTGGATACCGGTTATTATGGTGATATGACCGCTCAGGCCGTTTTTGATTTTCAGTTTGAATTGGGGATCGTGGAAGGTCCTTTAGATTTGTTGGCAGGACGCGTGGATGAGCGAACGATGTCGGCCTTCAATCAATTGTCTCATTAATACTTTTAAGAGCAGTATTTAGTCAAAAAAACCCTCATGGGTTTTTTTGGTATGATGGATCATGTTCATTAAAGTATCCCCCCTCATGACCATTAAAAAATTGATCGATTGGGCGACTCACGCGTTGCTTGAGTTTGATTCTCCTCGTTTAGATGCAGAATTGTTGCTTTCTCATGTTTTAAAAAAAGATCAGGCTTACCTACTGGCTCATGATGATCATGTGGTGAGTTATTGGCGGATTGAATTATTCAAACGCTTAATTAAAAAGCGGAAAAAAGCGATGCCGGTGGCTTATTTGATAGGACACAAAGCGTTTTATGGTTTGGATTTTTATGTCAATCGGCACGTGCTCATTCCGCGCCCGGATACAGAAATTTTGGTGGATTCAGTCCTTGCTTATATTCAGCCGGGAGACACCCTTTTAGATGTGGGGACCGGTAGTGGGTGTATTCCTATTTCTATTTTAATGAACCAGTCGCGGGTCAATGCCGTGGCCACGGACATCTCTAAAAAAGCCTTAGTGGTGGCTAAGAAGAATGTTAAGAAATATAAACTTGGGCGTCGTATTCAGCTATATAAGTCACACCTGCTTCAGGATGTTCCCCTGGATGTATTTGATGAGGATTATTTGGTGGTGACTGCCAATTTGCCTTATGTGCCGCCGGACTATCAGGTGAATGCAGAAGCCCGTTTTGAACCCGCACTTGCCTTGTATGCTGAGGAGGATGGGGTTTCCCTCTATCAGACTTTGTTGGATCAATTGGGTTCACTGAGGCCGCGGGCTATTTTTTTGGAGTGCTATGAATTTCAATTGGCTATTTTGGCGAATCACTTGGAGGGTTATTCTCTCAAATTGACTAAAAATTTATTGGGCGAGGCTCGCATGTTGATGCTGGAGCGGGATTGACTATTTTTAGTTACGAATTACAAGTTACTAATTACGAATTACGAGTTGTTTTTTTGAGCTTTTAGCTGTTAGCTGTTAGACTAGTCGGTATTTGGAATAACTTAAATTATCTCATCAGGACCTCCCCCTTCATCTTATTAAACTCATCATATTGTCCCCCTCCACAAGGAGGGGGAAAGGGATTAATAGATGAATCACTTTTAGGGGGAGGTCCTGAATGAAGTGTTTGATTCATCCCTGAAGGCGAGGTTTGCAAACCTCGCCTTCATTAAAAAGCAAGGAAACAGGTGCCACTCTGAGGTTTGACTCTACAGTTGTCTAAATTTAGAATGACTGAATTCAGACGATTCCAGGATCTTCACTCCGTTACATCCTGGAATGACAGTGGGTACTTAGGTATATACTTTAGGTTGAGGTTAGTATATACTTTTATCTCACGTGCGGAGTGCTAAGTACGACGTGCGAGGAAATACTATTTACTCTCCCTCTTTGGGGTAGCTAGAGGAGGTCTTCTGAAAGCTGTATTTAGCTATTCGCTACTTGCTACTCGCTAATCGCTTGTTGAAAAAGGTATTGAGATGATGTTCAGCATTTTGTGGAGGGTAGGTATATAGATGGGGAAAGGGTGAGTATATACTCCTTTACTTCTTCAAGTCGTCCATCACACTCTTGGGTTTGAAATCGGTAAGGATCCATACACCGATGAGGATCGGGATGAAGCCAAGAATTTGCCATCCGGTGGGGGTTTCATTTAGAAGCCAGTAGGCAAAAATCAAGGTGAAGGCGGGAGCGATGGCGTCTAGGGCGACTGCTTTGCTGATGGAGATGCGATGAATGCTTTCAATCCACAAAATTTTGGCCAGGCCTAATAAGAAGATTCCATTGATGACAACAAATAGGATGGAATTTTTTAGGTTTCCCGTGTTGAGCGTAGGTTCAAATAGGATGGCTAGAATCATTAAAAATATCCCGCTGATCACACTTCGTGAGAACATGATGAAGCTAGAACTGACTTTTTGCCGAGCTTTTTGGGCAAAATAATTTCCAATGGGAGGTAATGCCGTGGCTGCAATGATGATCAAATCTCCTGCATTGAGCTCAAATTCACCCTTGTAAACGACTAGAATTCCTCCAATAATCATCAAAACAGCCCCTCCAATGTGCCCTTTTTTCAATTTCTCTTTTTTCCAAAGCCCTAAAATAATCATCGAGAAGAGGACTTCCAGTTGGGTTAAAATTCCTGCATTGCCCGCGGTGGTTTTTTGAATCCCAATGAACAGTAAGGCGTAAAATCCTATTCCAATAAACAGGCTGGTGAGCAAAATATCCTTCCAGGCGGAACGGATATTTAGTTCGTGCCAGCCTCTTTTGAACGTGATGAAGATGCCAAAGAAAAGGGCTGAAATGCAAGTGCTGAGTCCTGCTGAAAACAGAGGGGTGAGTCCATTGAAGGTGAAGGTGGTGATCACGGGAAAAATACTCCACATCAGGGCGTGCGAGACGAGAAATAGTTCACCGGTTTGGGTTTTTGTCAGTGCTTTCATGGGCTTAAATTGGATTTGAATTTTAGCTTTTTTGAGCGTGAACGGCTATGATCGCTGCACTTAAATTGGCTTGCGTTATGCCTTATATGTGCCTTTATAGCACTTATACCCCTGGTTTTTTGGAGGAATTTTTGCTATAATATAAAGATTTTAATTTTGATGGTCCGTTTGATTTTGAATGTTATAGGTCGGATCATCCTTGAAAAAATAATGAAACATCAAAAAATAAAACTCATTGCTTTTATATTAGCCTTTGTGGCTCAGTTTGCTTCCGCGCCATTGGCCGCGGCGGATGTGATTCCACTTAAGGTAAACGCGGCCGACACTGTAGCTGGCTACGCCTCTTTGCTGACAGCCCCCATGCTCAACGCTGGGAAAGAAGTGGTTTTTGTGGTTGAAAAGCCGGACAGTTCTGTGATTCGAATTCCAGCGGAAGCCGATTTGGATGGTGTGGCTCGGGCTGATTTGTATGGCCATCAGACCAAGCAGGCTGGAGTTTATAAAGTGGCTCTCTACTACCCAGGGACCACCGATGCTACTCCTCAAAATACCTTTGCTGTTTATCCAGATGTGGTTTCACCGACTCAATCCATGATTCAAGCGACCCATCCTATGGTTGAAGCCGATGGCTTGGATCAAACCTTTGTTACAGTGACGCTTTTTGATGCCTATCGAAATCCGATTCAGGATCATCAGGTGAATTTGATTTCATCGGATTCGAATGTTACCGTCGAACCCATCAATAGTGGTGTTTCGGATGAAAATGGTCGGGCTAGCTTTGAAATCAGCTCTCGATACACTGGAGTTTCCGTTTTTACCCCCATGGATACCAGTGCCAATGTGGTGCTCAGTGACCGGGCTGAAATTGTGTTCCATGCCCCCACACGCTCAGATCGTGAGGTGGGAGGAAATAGCTTAACGCTAAATGGTTTGATGGCTAATGCGAGTCAGGATTTGAATGTTTTGCCAGGTCCGGTGGATCATTTTGAGGTGGAAGGGTTGCCGTCTAGTCTCAAGGTGAACACGGATCAAACCTTGACCATTGTGGCGAAGGATAAAGACAATAATGTGGCAAAAAATTATACTGGCACCATTTTGATTTCAACGCCAAATGACGAGAATGCAGTGCTTCCGAATAATGGTGAGTACACCTTTAAAGAATCTGATCAAGGTCAATTCACGTTTAATTTAGCCCTTCGTTTTACTCAAACAGGCAATCAAACCATTCAAATTCTGGATAAAGATGATTGGACGATTAGTGGTGAATACGAGGTGAATGTTACTTCAGGGCAGGCAATTAATGTCCCGACAGATGACTCGCTGGTGATCAAATCACCCCTTGATGGAGCAACCTTTGGGACAGGTTCTGTGGTCATTACAGGCCAGGGTGATCCAAACATCAATCTAAAAATTTTTGGGGATGATATTAAAATTGCAGACACGGAAACGGACACCGATGGCTTCTTTACCTATCAAGTTCAAAATTTGTCCGGTGGGTCTCATACGTTTTATGTGATGAGTGAGCAAGGTCAAGTCTCTGATGCGGTAACTATTACGGTCGATACTTTGCCTCCACTACTCAGTGATTTTCAGATTTCACCGAGTGGTTTGGTGAGCCCTTCTGAATCCCTTTCGGTTTCGTTGACGGCTGAGCCAGGTTTGACTCAGGCCACCTTGCGGTTTCAGGGGGTAGAAAAAACCTTGCTACCTCAACAAGGTCAATCAGGAGTTTATGCCGGTGTGGTCACTGCTCCTGCGGCGGCTGGGACGTATCCTGTTGATTTGATTCTGGTGGATGATTTAGGAAACACCTCTGAGTTCCTTGGACAAGCGTCTATTCAGGTGCAAGAATCCTCATTGATTTTGCCGCCTCAAGTGCGTAGTTTGCAGGCTGTTTCTTCAGCAACTGGGGTAGACCTCACCTGGGATCCGATCATGAATCATACCGACGCCATTGCTACTTATAAAGTTTATTATGGAACGAATTTCAATCGTTTGGATCAGGTGGCTCAGACAACTGATTCAACCCCTGCTTTGACCGTTTCAAATCTCACGACAGCAACGCAGTATTTCTTTGCGGTGACGGCGGTGGATGTGAAGGGGAATGAAAGTGGCCAAAAAAGTCCTGTGATCGCGATTTCTACAACCGGTGGTATGGATGAGTTGGATGCTTTTATGCCGGATGATACCTTGATCAATGCTGATAATGTGGCTGATTTTGATCTTTTTGAGTCGATTTCAAATCAAGACAGTATGATGCCGGTGGCGACCTCTGGTAATCAACAGCTCATGGGAACCCCAAGTTCTGGAATGATGACGCTTTCATGGCAGCCTTTTGCGGGTGTTACGGCGGCGAATTACAAAGTTTATTTTGGTTTAACTTCGGGGCAGTATGATGATTATTTGATTGTACCAGGTCATCAGACTACGGCCGTGGTTCAGGATTTGATCGATGAGGTTCCTTATTATTTTGCGGTGGTGGCCTTGGATGCTCAAGGCAATGAAATTTCACCGCTTTCAGCTGAATTCCAAGGAATTCCTTCTGGGACGGTGTTTCACACGGCTTCAGGGGATCAAATCACTTCGTCCCAGCCAACATATGAATCACCCCTCTCCAACTTCCAGTTGTCTCGTGTGCCTTCACAGGAGGAAACAGGGGCGGCAGTTTGGTGGCTGGTTAGTTTATCGATATTATTCGCGTCTGGATTCTATTTTTATGGCCGAAAACGTTTGATTTAGTGTTAAGATAAAATTAATCATAATAAAAAAGTACTGCATCCATGAAACAAAAACCAAAAGTCTTCACGATAGGAGGGGCGACATTTGATATTTTTGTTCGTGCTGAAGAGCAATCCATCATGACCATTGAAACCCCTGAGTCTCGTCATAAATGGTTGAGCTTTCCTCATGGAGCTAAAGTTCAAGTCAAGGCTGTTCATGAGACCTTTGGTGGTGGGGCGACCAATACGGCAGTGACCTTTGCAGGAATGGGGTTTGAGGTTTGTTTTGTGGGAATGGTGGGGGAAAAGTATGGTGAGAAAGTTTTTGACAATTTACATG
>JAUHWS010000083.1 GCA_030427295.1 bacterium
CAAGATGAAGATGGTCTAAAATTACTCAAACTCGATCGGGAGATCGAAAAACTCCCCGGAACGATTCAAGAAGCTATTGAGGATTTTAAAACCAGTAAATTCATCAGCAAAACTTTGGGGGAAGAGAATAAAGCCAAATTTCTAGAACTTAAGCAAGAGGCTGCCAACCGCTCCCCTAAATCCCTAGGAATGAAGGTTAAGAAATGGGAAGTACTTGATCACCATGAAGTCAGAAATCAAAGCTTGTCAAAAGACTTCTAACTCCAGGCTTTCTAGGATTTGATCAAAAATTCCATCCTCTTGGTGCCGATTCATAAGATCCCGTAAAATAACAATAAGTCCGTCATGGTTAAAAACGATGGCAGTACCCTCCCCTTTCACTGTTTGAATATGCTCTAAGCGTTCTGCCTCATAACCATTCAAACTCACCTGACTCACCTCCAAAAAATCTGGATCTTCGTAGTAATTCTTACTAAAATAGCCATCCAGTTGAGTCTTCTCAAAAAATTCTTGAGAGGAAAGTTGATTCGGATTTAGATAAATAGTGAATTCAATCTCCCCCACTCCTTGGTCAATGTCAGGCGTAGGAGTAAAACTGACTGAGTAGGGGTCATGGACAAAATAATACCAGGCTTGAGGAATCTCAATAGAGGGGCCACGTAAGTGGTAATACCTAAGTAAATCCGAGGGGGCCAGATATGGCTTCGTTGATTCATACAATTCAAGAATCTCAAAAGAAACATCATCTAGGGCCATACTCCGTTCAACAGAAGTAAAAGCATGGTCTTTAGAAAGTGCTTCATTGGGCAAAAAATATTGAAATGAAGTAATGTGTAAAAAAATAAGAATCAACCTAGGAAAATGATAAAAATACGATAAAAGTGAAAACATAAGATCGTGATAAAATTACTATTTAATATATAGCTAAAATTTGAATTCACGTCCAACTAAAAGTCATTTGACAAAAAAAACATGCTCCCGTAAACTAACTGAGCTAATAATAAATTTAACACTATGCCACGAGGAAAAAATACGAATGTTTATCTCAGCTGCAAGGGAAAAATCACTAAAAAAGGCGGAAAACCAACCGGCGGTTGTGGGATGCAAAATTACAAAACTCGCATCAACAAACGAACCCTTGAAATGAAAGGAACCAAAAAACTAGAACACATGAAATATTGCTCAACCTGCAATACTTCCACCCTGCACGCCTCTGGCAGCGAGATCAAACACAGCTCCTAACCTAAAACAACCATTCAAAGAGTCACTTCAATCAATCAAAGTGGCTCTTTTTGTAAAGCAACAACAACCCTTCGCTCTCCATCCAAAGACAATCCGTCAGCCATCCGTAAACCATACGTTAAACAATTCACAGCTATCGGTAAACTATCCGTCAACCATTCGAAGATAATTCGCGACCAATTAATGGCCATCTGCTCTAAAAAGGACTCCAACGGTCTGAATGAGAATCTTCAAATCTAACCATAAAGACCAATTTTCAATGTAATAAAAATCAAATTTAAGCTCATCTTCAAAGTCCAAATTAGAACGACCATTGATTTGAGCCAATCCGGTAATACCAGGTTTAAGGGCAAAGACACGCAAGTGTTCTGATTCATATTGAGCCACCTCTTCCGGCAAATGAGGTCGGGGCCCGACCAAGCTCATTTGACCCAAAAAAACATTGATGAGTTGGGGGAACTCATCCAGACTTGTTTTCCGTAAAAATCGCCCCACACGGGTCACGCGAGGATCATTTCTAATCTTGAATAAGGGCCCCTTTCGCTCGTTTTTATTCAACAGTGTAGCCCGTTTTGAATCGGCATCCTGAATCATGGAGCGAAATTTATAGGCTTTGAAAGTTCTATTTTTATACTTTCGAATACTCCCATAAAAAACAGATCCCTTCGAATCCAACTTGATAAGAAGAGCAATAATCAAAGCAAATGGAAGAAAGAGAAGTATTAAAATCAGTGACGCAAAAAAATCAAAAAGACGCTTAGAGACTCTCCCCCACCCTTCCAGACGAGTTTGCTTCAAGCTAATAAATGGAATACCATCAAGCATTTCCATTTCGACATTCGTACTCTGAAGCTTCAAAATATCAGGCACAAAATAGTAATGAAGATGGTGAGAGCGGCAAAAAGTTAATAATTCATCTGGACGAAGCCCGGCTAAATTTGCCTCAAACTGAATGACTTCGTCCACACTGTATTTTTTAACCACAGTGCCCAGATCTGAAAAAGTACCAACAATTTTTAATGCACCTTTTTTTCGGGATTCAATTTTCTCAGCCAAAGCTCCAACAATCTCATACTTACGATCTTTTTTTAGAATTTCAAAAGACTCATCCGCAAACTCATTCAGGCCGATAAAGAGCAATCGTGTACGCAAAATACCAAATCGATACAAAAAATACTCCAAAAGACGAAGGAATAAACGTCCCAAAAAAACAAACAATATGGCAAACAACCAAATATGAGCCAAAGTAATGCGTGAGAAAAAGAGTTGATGTAAAACCAAAGCATAATAAGCAATGATAAACATCAACCATGCAGACACCAAAAATATAATTTTGAGCGTGACATGCGATAAACGCTCTGCTGAGTTAATAGAATAAAGCCCATTGTAAGCAAAAAGTAAGACTAAAAAAAGAGCACTCACTAGAGAAAACTTCAAGTATTCAGAAAAAACAGGAAGTTGATCAAGGGTAAAATGGTATTGAACTCCAGGAATCAAATCAGTAATGGGCCGAATTTTATAGGCCATGAGTAAGGCGGCAAAAATCGCCAAATAATCCACAGGAAGACGCAAAATGTCGAGGAACAGCTTGGATTTTTTCATAGTTGTGGACAAAAGTATCCCAAAGTCTGATAGACTAGGAAAAAAGAAATAGCTAATCCCTTTTAAACTCATAAGCCGAGTTCTGTCCCGAAAAAATCGGGAGTGATCATCTATCTAGCCCCGACAAACATCGAGGGTCAAGCGGTAGCAGGAATGGTGTGTCGAGTGAACATAAATCCCATTCCCCCATGCATACCTTACACCAGGTGGGGTTTACCATCCCAAAGAGTCACCTCATCGGGAACCGTGCTGATTATCACGGACATTTCACTCTTACCCCGTCAAAGCGGAGAGACATTGTTTCTGTGGCACTTTCCCTATCCCGATATTACTACCGAGACGGTTGCCGTTAGCAACCACCCTACTCTGCGGTGCTCGGACTTTCCTGTCCCGCCAAGGCGGAACCGATCACTACGGTTTAAAAGAAGCATTAGCCTAAGTTTTATAGCATAATTTTAAAGATTAAGCCACTGAATCCTCTTATTTTAAACTTAAAAGGAATTTTTAATCGCGAAAAAACATTGT
>JAUHWS010000030.1 GCA_030427295.1 bacterium
CTTTTTCCATGACCGTTTGAGCGTCTGCACGGAAATCAGGTTCAACATCATCTTCTTCCATTAAGAAGAGATCAAAGTAAGAGCGGAGAACACTAGAAGAAAATTTAAGAGACTCTTCTGGAGTGATGGAGCCATTGGTCTCAATCTCAAGACTCAAATTGTCCAGGTCGGTCATTTTACCAACACGAGCACTAGACACATCGTAACGAACTTTCAGGACGGGGGAAAAGATGGCATCAATTTGAATCAGTCCAACATCTTTCTTATCCTTTTTTCGAAGGGAAGCAGGAACATAACCAACACCTTTTTCAACCACCAACTCCATACTGAGCTTAACCCCTTTCTTATTGATATGAGTGATCACTAAGTCAGGATTGAGGAGTTCAATGTCACTTGAACACTCAATCATTCCAGCCGTTACAGACCCTTCCTTGTCACATTTCAAAGTAATCACCTCAGACTCTTTGGAGTGTTTCTTAAGTTGAACCAACTTAAGGTTGAGCAAAATATCCAAAACACTGTCTTGCACCCCAGAAATTGTAGAATATTCGTGAGAAACTCCTTCAATCTTCACAGCCGTAATGGCAGCACCTGGCAAACTAGAAAGGAGCACGCGACGGAATGAATTCCCCAGCGTCATACCATAACCCGAAGGCAATGGGCTGATGCTAAAGACAGCAACGTTCTTATCACTGGATACGGTTTTAATTTTAGGCAAACCGATCTCTTCTTGGATAATATGCATAAAGAATAAAAATTAAGAAATTTAGCGGGAGTAGAACTCCACAATGAGCTGACTATCGATGCTCTTTTCTAAATCATCTTTTTCAGGAAGTGCAAGAACTTCTATCGACAGTTTTTTAAGATCAACATTGAGCCACTTAGGCGAATAGTCTTTTAGTTTAGCCAAATCACCATACAGCGGAGACTTCGCAAACTTTGGAATCAATTCAATTTTATCGCCAGGACGAACCAGAATAGAAGGAATATCAACACGACGTCCATTGAGCTTGAAATGACCATGACTCACCATTTGACGAGCCTGCGGGCGAGTCACTGCAAATTGAGAAACATAAACCACATTGTCTAAACGTCTTTCAAACAAGCACAAAAAGTTTTGGCCCGTATCTCCTGCTTGAGCAATAGCTCGTTTCATATAACGTTGCGTTTGCTTTTCAGAGGTTCCAAAGATATAACGCGCCTTTTGCTTCTCTTCAAGCTGACGTCCATATTCACTTTTTTTGCTAAATTTAGCCCCATGAACACCAGGTTTAGACTGACGATTACGAAGAATCTTGGTGTATTTCTCAGTCCCAAACAAGTTAACTCCCAAGCGGCGGCAAAGCTTAGCTTTAGGTCCAGTATATCTCATTGACAGTAAAAAATTTTAAGTTCTAAAAATTGAATGAATAAAACAAGGAAATACGTCTATACACGACGAGCCTTCTTCTTACGACAACCATTATGAGGCGTAGGGGTGGTGTCAAAAATAGCAAGAAGTTCAAGACCAGCGGCTTGCAATCCTCGAACAGACTGCTCACGACCCGTACCCACCCCCTTGATGAACACCTTCACCTTTTCAACTCCATAAAGCGCTGCTTTTTCCGTGATTTTTTCAGCTGTGACTGTTGCTGCATAAGGCGTTGATTTTCGAGATCCCTTGAAACCATTTGCTCCTGCACTAGATTGAACTAAAACATTCCCATCTGGATCAGTCAAAGACATCAGAGTGTTGTTATAAGAAGCTGTGACATACACATTGGCCAAAGGCACAGCGCGTTTGACTTTCTTCGAACTAGTTTTAGTGGGCTTAACTGCCATAATATAGATGAGTTAATTAAGATGAATTATTTCTTAGCGACTTTCAATTTACCACTTCCCATGGTCTTCTTCTTACCCCGCTTTGTGCGAGCATTGGTCTTAGTGCGTTGTCCTCGAGCAGGCAAATGCCGACGATGTCTAAACCCACGGTAAGAGCCAATCTCTTGGAGACGCTTGATATCGTCCCCCACTTGGCGCTTCAAATCTCCTTCCGTCACAAATTCAGAGACAGCATCACGAATTTTTTGCTCCTCATCAGCAGTGAGGTTTTCAACCTTGGTGTCCAAATCAATTTTTAGACGGTTTAAAAGAACCTTGCTCGTGCTACGACCAATACCAAAAATGTAGGTCAGGGCCACTTCAACACGCTTATTTTTAGGGAGATTTACACCAGCTATACGAGCCATAGAGTATACGTTTTAAATTCTAAATTATAAATTTTAATCCATTAAAGGAATCTAAAATTCAAAATCAAAAATTAAAAAGAGGCAAACTAACCTTGTCTTTGTTTGTGTTTAGGATTTTCACAAATAACCCGATTCACCCGCTTTCGTTTAATATTCTTGCACTTCTCACAGATTTTCTTCACAGACGCACGGACTTTCATAAGGATGAGTTATGGTTAAATTACTAGTCAGTCATTTTGTTTTCACCGTCTTTTTCAGTTTAGTTTTGAGATTCTCCAGGCGTATCATCTGCAACAACATTTGAAGGCGAGGAAGGTTTTTTGTGAGTGGAGTGACGGTAAACAATACGCCCCTTGGTGAGATCGTAAGGTGTCATTTCAATGGTCACAATATCACCCGGCAAGATACGAATGTAGTTCATGCGAATCTTCCCAGAAACATGCGCCGTGATCGTATGACCCTTATAATTTTCCCCAATGAGTTCGACCTTGAAAGTCGCATTGGAAAGGGCTTCAACTACCCTTCCTTCTACCTCGATTACTTCCTTAGCCATAGGTCAATATTTGATTAATCAGAGCGCAAGCGGTAAGATTTTACCGAATCATTTAGCGAAGAGCAAGCTATTTTTCATGTTTTTTTATTTCAAGTAGACAAATTGCAACTTTTATTGCAAAAAATTGATCATCCTGCCAAAATCTCATGCCCATCCTCAGTCACCAAAACGGTCTGTTCAAAGTGAGCCGAAAGACTGCCATCAGCGGTATAAAGAGTCCAACCGTCAGGCGCCGTCTTGATATCACCTTCACCCATGGTAGAAATGGGCTCCACCGCTAGCACCATCCCAGGCTCCATCATGGGACCTGTCCCCTTGATACCTACATTCATGATTTCGGGTGGTTCGTGTAACTCGTGACCAACCCCATGCCCCGTACAATCTTCCACAATCCCATAATCAAAACGCTCTAAAACAGTTTGAACCGCTGCAGAAATATCGCCAATATGACCTCCTGGCTTAATTTGTTTAACCCCTTCTTGAAGAGATTTTCTGGTGATCTTCATAAATTGACGAATGTCATGATCCACCACACCAATAGCAACCGTCCGACAAGCATCCGTATGTAGCCCCTTATAATAAACACCACAATCTAAACCAATGATATCACCTGCTTCCAAAATACGATCAGGAGAGGGAATCCCGTGAACGGCCTCTTGATTGATAGAGGTACAAATAGCGCCTGTAAAACCGTGATACCCCTTAAAACCAGGGGTGCAACCCTTGTATGAACGGATAAAATCCTCAGCCATTTGATCCAGTTCTTTAGTACTCATACCTGCTTTAATCGACCTTTCGAGCAAATCAAGGGTTTGAGTCAAGATTTTTCCAGCATGACGCATGGCTTCAATCTCTTCGGTGGTTTTTATGGGAATGGATCTCAAAAAAATTCTATTTAAATAAATGACTCGCTTCATCAATCAAATCTTTTGTCACAGCTTCTATATCTTGTTGTCCATCAATTGTAATGAGGTGATCACGAGCTTCGAAAGCTTGAATGACAGGAGTCGTTTCTGTTTTGAAGGCATCAATACGTTTTTGAATGCTCCCCAAGTCCGTATCGTCTTTACGGCTTTCAAGATGACCCCCACATTCTTTACACGCATCACCCTCATAAAAACCAGGATGAATGGTTTTACAATCCACACAAATCCGCCGTTTGGTCAGACGATTCACCGCCTCTTCCTCAGTGATTTTAATCAAAAGACCAAAAGCATCTCGTCCATTGACCTGAAGGAGTTCAAGTAGGCCGGTCATTTGATGCATGGTGCGAGGAATGCCATCGAACAAAATACGCTGGTCAGCAGATTGTTTATGGACGAAGTCAGCAATCACTTCCAAAATAATATCATCACTCACCAATTCGCCCGATTCAACAATCGTCTTAATCTTATTACCAAGGTCTGAGCCCGAAGCAATCATCGCCCGAAGCGCCCCCCCCATATCAAAAGAAGTGAGATTGAATTTCTGAGCCAAAATCTTCCCCTGAGTCCCCTTACCCGACCCCTGCATCCCAAACAAGATAATATCCATAGTTAAATTACGAATTACTAATTAAGAATTACGGGAAGCTTCCGAAGCATAACTTGTAACTCGTAACTAGTCACTAATAAAGTTTATCATAATCGTGCATCACCAATTGAGCATCAATCTGACGAATAAGTTCAAGCACTACCCCTACCACAATGATCAAACCAGATCCCGTAATGATCAAGTCACCCGAAGAAAGAGGGGTGAATTTGGTGAACAAAATCGGCACAACGGCCACCACACCAAGGAAAATTCCTCCAAAGAAATTCATACTATTAGACACTTTCCCTAGATAATCAGCAGTTTGAGAGCCTGGACGAATCCCAGGAATGAAGCCACCTCGTTTTTGAATATTTTCTGCCACCTGTTCGGGATTGAAGGTAACACTGACATAAAAGTAAGAAAAAGCAATGATCAACAGGAAGTAAAGGACCATGTAAACATACGTGGGATCTGAGCTATTGAAATAACGGAGCAGGAACTCAGAAATACCTTGCAAACGAGCCGATGAAGAAGCCTGAAAGAACTGAGCTAAAACTGATGGAAAGGTCATCATAGAAATCGCAAAGATGATTGGGATCATTCCGGCTTGATTCAAACGAATTGGCAGACCTGATTTCTCACCCTTGCCTCCACCTGTCGCTCGCGTGGCATAAGTGATAGGCACATTGCGATGCGCCTCGGTCACAAAAACGACAACCACCAACATGACCACCGTGAGCAAAACAAAGCCTGAAAAATAACCCAATTTAGTGGTATCGCCTTGACCAATACTCAACATACGACCCATGATGGTAGGCATACCAGAAATGATACTTCCAAAGATTAAAAGGGAAATCCCATTCCCAATTCCTTTCTCAGTAATCAGTTCCCCAAGCCACATCAAGAAAACCGTTCCCCCAGTGACAATGATCATGATGGGGAGCACGATGGCCGGATCGGTGACATCAGAAATAAGTGGGGTTCCTGTCCCTGCACTAGAGTTGAGTAGCACAATCATTCCATAGGACTGAAGGAGTGCAAACGGAACCGTCAACATGCGGGTGTATTGATTGATCTTTCGTCGCCCCTCCATCCCCTCTTTGGACAACGCTTCCAATTTGGGAATCACCACGGTCATTAATTGAATGATGATCGACGCATTAATGTAGGGCCCAAGACCCATCAAAACAATCGAAAAACTTTCCATCGATCCACCCGTGAAAGCAGAAAAGACACCCAACAATTCATTTTGAGCAAAGATATTACGAAGGGCATCTGTATTCACACCGGGAACCGTAATATGCGCTGCAAAACGAAAAACAACCAGAGCGAAGAAAGTGAATAAAATCTTATTTCTAAGTTGTTTGGATTGCCAAATTTGATGAAAGTATTTAAACAAAGCTCAGAGGATTAAGAATACAGAAAAATTAAAGCACTTTTCCACCAGCCGCGACAACCTTTTCACGTGCGGCTGAAGAAACTTTGTGGAGGCGAATCACAACTTTCTTAGAAAGCTTACCATCAGCTAAAAGCTTAACGGGAAGATCTTTCTTAGACACAAGACGTTTTTGCAAAAGCGTTTGAAGATTCACTTCATCCCCATCGTTGAATCGATTGAGATCAACTACATTCACCACTTGAAAACTAGTCTTGTTAGGATTTTTAAACCCGCGAAGCTTTGGCAAACGACTAATCAGAGGAGTTTGTCCCCCTTCAAAACCAGGTCGCACATTTCCGCTTTTTCGCTGCCCCATCCCCTTACAACCACGACCAGAGTAAGTGCCATGTCCTGAGGCATTGCCCCGTCCAACTCGTTTTCGAGACTTAGAAGCACCGGCCTTTGCTTTCATTTGATCTAATTTCATGTCAAAAATATTTTATAATGAGTGGAAATCTAAACTATGCCTTTTCATCAGTTTTAGCCTCGGCTTCTTTTTTATCAGACGTCTTTTTAGGAGCATCCGATGGTTTTGAAGTCTTTTTTCTATCCGACTCTCTAACCGGTCGTAACGCCTTAAGCGCTTTGATGGAAGCCTGAGCCGTAACCAAGGTATTACGCGAACCAATATTTTTAGAGAGGACATTTTTAATCCCAGCCAAGTGAAGGACTTTACGTAGAGATCCTCCAGCAATCACCCCCGTACCAGAAGAAGCAGGTAAAACGATCATTTGAGCCGCTTTATATTTCACTCGAACAGGATGAGGGATGGTATCCCCTTTGGTGATCGGAACGTGAATCAGATCTGCCTTAGCACGAGAAACAGCTTTTTGAATGGCAGTGACCACTTCAGCCGCCTTCCCCACACCAACCCCCACGCGCCCTTTCTTGTCTCCAATGGCAACCGTCGCACGGAAGCGAAGACGACGTCCTCCTTTAACCACACGGGTCACACGATCAATTTGCAAAACCTCCTCTTGGAATTCTTTTTGCTCTCGCTCTTGATTTCTTGATTTTCGTAAATTCTTTTTGGCCATTATGGATAGGAATTAATGCGGTATCACCGCAAATGAATAAGAAAATTAAATTTAAAATTGCAAACCACCTTCACGCGCCCCCTCTGCCAAAGCCTTCACGCGACCATGATACAAATAACCAGAACGATCAAACACACAGGTATCGATTTTTTGAGCCTTGGCTTTTTTAGCCAGATCAGCTCCAACTTTTTTAGCCAGGTCAACACCAGCCCGTTTCTTATCAGCATGACTTGAACTGGAGGCTAAAACTACTCCTGCCTGATCATCAATCAATTGAGCAGAAATATTGTTGAGACTGCGGTGAACAGACAAACGCGGACGAGCTGCCGTGCCATGAAGAGAGGCACGAATGCGTTTTTGTCTAGCCTTCTTGAGTTGTCGATTTGTAAGTTTCATGAATCAAAATAATGAACAAATAGCTAAATAAGATTACTTGGCCGCTGCAGATTTACCAGCCTTACGAGCCACATATTCACCAACATAGCGAATACCTTTTCCTTTATATGGCTCTGGAGGTCTGAAGCTTCTGATATTGGCAGAAAATTGACCTACCAACTGCTTATCAATTCCCGAAATAACGAGCACATTCTTTCGTTCTTTATCCATTTCTGCTGTGAGACCTTCGGGAACTTCTAAATCAACAGGATGGGAAAAACCGAGATTGAGAGTGAGCTTTTTTCCTGAAACCTGAGCACGATAACCCACACCAATGATCTCAAGCTCTTTCTTGAACCCCTCTGAAACACCAATGACCATATTGTTGATGAGGGCTCGGGTCAAACCATGAAGAGATCGAGCATGAGGCTCATCAGAGTCACGAGTGACGACAATTCCATCATCTGTTTTTGCAACGGTCACAGCAGGATCGTGAGTGAATTGAAGTTGTCCTTTGGATCCCTTAACCATAACGGTTTGGCCATCCAGGGTAATCTCTACACCCGTAGGAATTTCAATGATTTGCTTACCAATACGAGACATCGAATCAAAGTTATAATAATTAAGTAAAACAGCTTACCATACTTCACAGAGAAGTTCACCCCCTAAACCTGTTTGACGGGCTTCAGAGGTAGTCATAACTCCCTTAGGAGTGGAAATAACACCAATACCATATCCATTCAAAACAGGCCTGATTTCATTCTTTTTAAGATAAATACGTTGACCGGGTTTACTGATACGCTTAAGGTGCAAGGAATCAAAGGCATCACTCAAATGAATTTCAATCTCATCAAAACTATTTCCTTTAACCACCTTAAAATCATTGATAAAGCCATTTTTTTTCAAAACCTCCAAGATAGCCATTTTAAGTTTAGAAAAAGGAACAGAGGTGTGACTGTGTTTAGCCTTCACAGCATTCCGAATTCGGGTGAGTAGATCGGCGATCGGATCAGTAACCATAATAAATTTATTAAAAATCAAGTGTTTTAAGAATAAGGCTTACCAAGAAGATTTTCTAACCCCCATGATTTCACCTCGAGAAGCCATTTCACGAAATTCAATACGAGAGATTCCAAAATAACGCATGTAACCACGAGGTCGGCCAGAAATCATACAGCGATTCTTCAGACGAGTCGGGCTAGAGTTTTTAGGCAGCTTAAGCAATTTTTCATAATTTCCTGCTGCCTTGAGCTCAGCACGCTTTTTAGCATACTTCTCAATCAACTTCTTACGTTTCTTGTCCCGTGCAATGAGTGATTTTCGTGCCATTTGAAATAGAAAAAAAATAAATAATTAAGCAGGCTTTTTAAATGGAAAGCCCATCGCATCAAGAAGTGCTTTACCTTCTGCATCATTTTTTGCCGTTGTGGCAATTGTCACTTGAATCCCATGAATATTGAGCACATCATCAGGATTAATTTCAGGGAAAACAAGAGCCTCCTTGAAACCAATCGAATAGTTACCATGACCATCAAAAGCCTTGGGATTCAAACCACGAAAGTCCCGTACGCGAGGAAAAACAACATTGACCATACGATAGATAAATTCGTACATTTTCTGCCCTCGCAAAGTCACAGTGACCCCGTTGGGCATACCTTTACGAAGCTTGAAGTTAGAAATAGCCAACTTAGCATTTGTGATAACAGGCTGTTGACCAGCAATTTTAGCCACATTTGAAACCACGTCGGAGAAATCCTTTGTGTTCTTGGTCAAGGAACCAATTCCTACGTTCAAAGTCACCTTCGAAAGCTTTGGAACTGCCATCAAGTTCTTTATTCCCAACTCTTTCTGAACTGATGGTACAACCGTTTGTGTAAATGTTTGATAGTAGGACATGTGAATCAATTAACTTAATCGTGGATCAATATATTAACTTTTCTTAACAGCTTTTGGTTTGGATTGCTCAACCGATTTATCGCATTTTTTACAAACTCGATATTTCAACCCTTTGTCGTTGACTTTGTATCCCACTCGAGTAGCTTTATTGCAGCTGGGACAAATCAACTTAACATTTGAGGCAGAAAGGGGAGCTTCGTATTGAACACGTTGACCCGCTTGAGTCGCTGTTTTCTTAACATGTTTCGTGCGAATGTTCACCTTTTCAACCGTCAACTTGTTGGACTTTTTAAACACACGCATGACAGGACCAGTCTTTCCTTTAAACTTTCCTGTTGTAACCAATACTTTGTCTTGAACTTTAATCTTCATGGTTTATAAACTCGTAATTTGTAATTGTAATTAGTGCTTGTAATTTGTAATTAACGACTCGTAATTAGTAACTAACTAAAGTACTTCAGGGGCTTGAGAAATGATCTTTTGATAATCTCCTTTGGAGCGAAGCTCTCGAGCAATGGGGCCAAAAACACGGGTGCCTTTAGGCTGTCCATCGTTGTTCACGATCACCACAGCATTGTCATCAAAACGAAGGTAAGAACCATCTTTACGACGAATATTGTTCTTGGTTCGAACCACGACAGCACGCTGAACGGTATGATTTTTGACAACCCCTTTGACTGCAGCCGATTTGACAGCCACGACAATCAGATCACCGACATGGGCATATTTACGTTTAGAACCACCCAAAACCTTGATACACATGACTTTTTTAGCACCGGTGTTGTCTGCTACATTGAGTAATGTCTGAGGTTGAATCATGACGTGATAAACAAATTAAAGAGTGAGAATAATAGAACTAAGCTTGGTTTGCCACAACTTTCCAGCGCTTCAGCTTACTAATAGGTTTGGTCTCGGCAATGGTCACTGAATCACCAATATGATATTGAGAGGCGTCGTCCACATGAGCATAAAATTTCTTTGAAACTTTATAACGCTTTTTATACTTGGGATGGTTCTTGTAGGTATTGACAATCACCACAAGTGTTTTGAGCATTTTGTTGCTATGAACGGTTCCATTTTTAGTTCGCATAAAGCAGTCGTGTTACGTTGAGGGGTTAATCAATTTGATTAGAAGTTTCAATCATTTCTTCCAATTCAATTTCCTTGAGAGCCGTGAGCAAACGAGCGACGTAGCGCTTTTGCTTGGTGACAGCACTGGTATCCTTATCATGCTTGGTTTTAACAGTGATGCGTTGCTTCTGAAGGGTCACGCGAGCCACTGAGAGCTCAACAAGCAATTCCTTCTTGGTCATTGATTTTAAATCTTGATAAGATTGCATAGCAAGTGTTTTTTACTAAATGTGTCGCAAGACCACCTTGGTCTTAATAGGTAACTTTGAGTCAGCTAACTTAAGGGCTTTTCGGGCCAGCTCTTCGTCAATCCCATCCATTTCAAAGATGATTTTTCCGGGTTTCACGCGAGAGACATAGAATTCAACCGAACCTTTACCAGAACCCATCGGTACTTCAGAGGCTTTGCGAGTGATAGGGGTATGAGGGAAGATTCGAATCCAAATCTTACCACCACGTTTGATGGCACGTGTCATGGCTCGACGAGCGGCTTCAATTTGACGAGAGGTCAGTTCCCCAGGCGTCACCGCCTTTAAACCAATGGATCCAAAACTGACGGCATTTCCGCCCTTACTCTTTCCTTTCAAGGCACTACGAGAGCGGTGTAACTTCCTATACTTTTGCTTTTTCGGTTGTAGCATGTTTCAGGTTAAATTTATGAATTAGCTGTCAGCAGATTCAGCAACTGCTTCTTTTTTCTGAGCGGATTTAAACACAAGTCCACGGTAAATCCATACTTTGATTCCGACAACACCATAGGTTGTATTGGCAGGCATTTGAACGTAATCAATATCAGCCCGAAGGGTGTGGAGAGGAATATTACCCTCCTTATAGATTTCACTACGAGAAATTTCTACTCCATTCAAACGTCCAGAAACTTGAATCTTCACACCTTGAGCCCCCGCTTCCATCGCTTTTCGAATCCCCATTTTCACCGCCCGACGATAGTTCATACGGCGTTCAATTTGAGATCCAACCACCTCAGCAATAAGTGGAGCAGCGAGATCAGGTTGAGCCACTTCGTGAATATTGATTTCAATGTTCTCACTGAATTTCTTCTTCACATCATGCTTCAGATCTTCAATTGCCGTCCCCCCTCGACCAATAATCAAGCCAGGTTTGGCAGCACTGATATTGACCACTACTTTCTTAGCAGAACGCTCAATCTCAATCTTCACAATCCCAGCTGTCTTCAATTTATCTCTAAGAAAAGTACGAAGCTCACGATCAGCATGAAGCTTTTTGGCATAATCTTTCTTATTGGCGAACCATTTAGAAGACCAAGTGTTAATGATTCCAATGCGCAATGATTTAGGATTGACTTTCTGACCCATAAGATAGGAGTGGAATTAAAAGGGTTAAATTATTTCTTTTCAGTCGTCTTCTTAACCGGAGTGGTTTTCTTTTTAGCAGCAGTCTCAGTCTTAGTAGGAGTAGATTTTTCAGCAGTCTCAGACTCAGCCACCTTAGCTTTGGCTGCACCAGATTCAATGGCTCCTACTTCAACCGTAATGTGTGAAGTACGCTTTCGGATGGGATGAACACGTCCACGAGAAATGGGGAGAGAGCGTTTGTAAGTGGGGCCCTTAGTCACCAAAATTTTAGTGATTTGGAGCTCATCCATAGACTGTTTGAAATTATTCTTAGCATTACTTGCCGCAGAATGAACCACTTTGTAGAGAATCTTTGCCCCTTTCTTTGGCATGAATTTAAGAAGTGCTAGAGCTTCATCAACTTTTTTCCCACGGACAGTACCCGCCACCAAATTGGCTTTTTTGGGAGAGATTCGAATGCGTCGTAGGATTGCTTTCACGATGAATGAATATTAATAGTAGATAAGTTTTTATTTAGCCATCTTACCCCCATGAGATTTAAAGGTACGAGTAGGGGAGAATTCACCAAGTTTGTGACCCACCATATTTTCAGTGACATAAACAGAGATGTGAGTACGACCATTGTGAACACCGAAGGTATGACCGACAAACTCTGGAGAAATGGTGCACGCACGAGACCAGGTCTTAATTACCTTATTTTGACCAGCAGCGTTCATCATTTGAACTTTCTTAACCAGCCGTGGGTCAACGAAGATTCCTTTCTTAAGACTTCTACTCATAACATGGAACAGGTTAGCTGTTAGCTATTAGCTGCAAGATCAATGATCTGACAGCTAGTAACCAACAGCAGATTTAATAAATTAACGTTTTTTCTTACGTCGTCCTTTAATGATAAGGTGATCATTGTGTCTACGACGACGGGTTTTAACTCCAAGGGCAATCTTTCCCCAAGGTGTCTTAGGTGTCTTTGGACTAATCGCTGTATGTCCTTCACCCCCACCATGTGGATGGTCTGCCGCATTCATAGACTTACCAAGCACTTGAGGACGTCGGCCCATCAAACGCATGCGACCGGCCTTACCAATCTTAACATTCGAATGGTCCAAGTTACTCACAACTCCAATGGTCGCATAACAATCTTTAGAGACATAACGGACAGAACCAGAAGGCAAAGTGACCTGAGCCATTTCTCCATCTTGTGAAGACACGTAACCAGAGGAACCGGCAGACTTGATGACCTGGGCTCCACGACCCGGTTGTAGTTCAAGGTCATGAATCTTAAATCCAACAGGAATGTTGCCAATTTTAATGCGGTTTCCGGTCTTGATTTTTGCCTTACCTGAGCAAATGACTTTATCTCCAACTTCTAGCTCTTCAGGAGCAAGAATGTAACGACGTTCTCCATCATCATAACAAAGACGTGCGATGAAAGCCGTTCGATTAGGATCGTACTCAATCGTTTCAACCGTAGCAGGCACGTTCAGCTTATCAAAACGCTTGGTGTCAATCATGCGATAAAGGCGCTTCACCCCCCCTCCACGATGACGAACAGTGATACGACCTTGATTGTTACGCCCAGCCCGCTTTGCCTTCTTTTGAGTCAAGCGTTTTAAAGGTTTAACCTTAGACAAATCACTATAATCTACAGTGGTCATGTTACGACGACCCGGTGTTGTCGGATTGTACCTTTTAATCGCCATGATTATTTATTAGAGATTTTAAGTTTATTGAAGTCAATGGTTTGACCAGATTTAACCGTGACCACCGCCTTTTTAGAGGCAGGTCGTTTGGTGATTTCACGACCACGGCCCACCAACCGAACTTTTTTGAGCGTCTTAATGATGTTAACAGAGTCAACAGTCACACCATAAGCTGTTTCAACAGCTTTTTGAACGTCAACTTTGGTGGCCCGAGAGTGAACACGGAAAGTATACTTTCCTTGAGACTGAGCCATGGAGCTCTTCTCAGTGATCACCGGTGCTATCAAAACAGTGGTTAATTCCATAATTTAGTTGAGAAATAGTTCTTCTGCCTTCTTCAGAGAGGCTTCTAAAAACATGACATTGTCAAAACGAAGGAGATCGTGTGGATTGAGATAATCCACCAAGATGGTTTTGACATGAGGTAAGTTGTTGGCAGATTTTTGAAGGACCTCATCTTTTTGATCCAAAACCACAAGCAAGCTACGTCCTTCAGGAAGTTTTCCGACCAAAGCCGCAAAATCTTTAGTTTTAGGCGCATCCGCCTTATAAGCATCCAAAGCAAAAACTTTTTTATCCGCGGCTTTTTGTGAGAGACAAGAGAACAAAGCCATACGACGTTGCTTTTTAGGCATATTCAACTCGTAATTACGTGTGTTGCGTGGGCCAAAAACAGCTCCCCCAGAACGCCATACAGGATTGCGACTAGACCCTACACGAGCCCGGCCCGTTCCTTTTTGACGCCATGGTTTTCGACCTCCCCCACGCACTTCTCCCCGCTGCTTGACATGAGCAATAGCTCCATTACGGCGATTCGCCAGCTGGCGAACCACAGCCAAGCGTATGAGCTCATCATTGACCGGAGCCTTGAACATAGCATCAGCCACATCCGTGCTTCCTTTCTTTTCACCCTTTTGTGTGTAGAGATCGATTTTCATTATTGTTCAGCATGGAGCGTGGAGCTCGGTGCTTGGAGCAACTCATAGCTCCCAGCTTATAGCTCCCAGCTCATAAATTAGAATTTAATATAAACGTAAGTATTTTTAGCCCCTGGGATGGCTCCTTTGATCGCAATCACATGATCACCCTCGGCCACAGTGACCACAGAGCGGTTCTTAAGCGTAACGGTATCGTTACCCATGTGTCCAGGCAATTTTTTTCCTTTGAGGACACGTCCAGGCTTGGCACACATCCCCACAGAACCCGGTTTACGGTGATGGTGAGAACCGTGCGTCTCGGGACCTCGAGCGAAATTATGTCGCTTGATGACCCCTTGATACCCACGTCCTTTCGAAGAAGCAGTGATGGTGACCGAATCGACTTCCTTAAGAATTTCAACTGAAACTTTTTGACCTTTCTTATATTCTTCAGAAGTATCGATCCTAAATTCCTTGAGCGTTTTAAACTTCTTGTTCTTAGAAGGATTTTTATACGCATCAAAGCCTAGGACTACCGCCGGATATCCATCTTTCGCTTCCGTCTTCACATGGACCACTTCGTTGGGCTCACAGGTGATGAAAGTGACTGGGATCACGCGACCATCGTCTTGAATGACTTGGCTCATTCCTAATTTTTTGCCAATGATTCCTGGCATAAGGCTTAGGGGTTAAGGAGGTTTTTGCGCATTGGCTAGACCTCTCGACTAACATAAACATATTTTGTGCCCGTCTATTGTAGCGGTGAAATGTCTAAAGTCAAGAAAAAAATAGACATTTTGTCTAAAAAAGTCCTCCCATCCGCAAAATAAATGGCTAAAACAATTGATTTTATAAGCTTTTTTTGGTATAATAAAAGGATTAATAAACAAAAAAAATCATGGAAGCTGCAAACGTACCAAGCTACACACCAGACATAAATGATGCAGAATTTGCTCAACTCATAGATGATGTTGAAGCAAGTAAAGAAAATGTAGACCAAGGAGCAGAAGCCAACGTCAAAACAATCAGACGGTATTTGAGAGCTCTTGCCGAAGGCAGCACGGGGAGCATGAGCAACACAGTAGTCATGCCAACAAAGAAAGAAATTGACGAAGGAGGGTTCAGTGCAAAACCCATGAAAATCGATGCCTACATGAAAGAAAAGCTAAATTTCCTTAGAGAGAACTATAAGCAAAAAATGCTAAGATTCAAGGATGGCGATTCAGTCATGGATGGATATGCTGAAAAATTAAAAGTGGACAATGAAGGATTCTATTTTGTCGTCAAAGACCAAACGGGAACCGAACACAAAGTTCGTGAAAATCAAGTCATTCGAGTTTTAGAGCAACAACAATCTGAGGCTGCCTAACATGACTTGAACGATCCCTCAAAGTGGACTAGGATGGTCACATGACCAAGCAAAAAACATTCAAAGGAGACCAAAAAGTAGGCGAATCCTACCTACACCGATGGGAGCAAGGGCTGGTCAGCTGGGGAACCCCCAAAATTCCAAAAGGACTCGAAACCTACCATTTGACTGGAATGACCATTTTGTGGAGCATCGGCGTGCTTGTTTTTGGCTACCTCGCCAAATACAACATCCACTGGCTCTGGGCCAGCAGCAGCATGATCCTTCTCCAATACATCACCGACCTATTTGACGGAGCCGTGGGGCGACACCGAAACACAGGACTCGTTAAATGGGGTTACTATGCCGACCATTTTTTGGATTACATCTTCATGTGTTGCATCCTCATCGGCTACACCTTCTTCATCCCCGATCAATATAACACCTTCTTCTTCATTTTTATGGTGTATGGAGGATTTCTTGTGAATGCCTTCGTGAGCTTCAACGCCCTTAACGAATTCAGGGTCAGTTATTTTGGCTTCGGGCCCAC
>JAUHWS010000084.1 GCA_030427295.1 bacterium
ATGAATTTATCCAGATCCTGAGTGCGACTATCGATAAACAATCGCCTGAGCTGATGCATTTGCCGAGCTAAAACCCGCTCATCTTCATTCAGAGGTGAGCTGTCCAAAAGAACCTCAGCCTGTGGATGCAAAAACAAATCATGCAAAATCGCCACCTTAACCATAGACGTTTCAAAACCGAGTTCACAGAAGGTACTAGCCACCAAAAGACCATGCTCGGCATAGTTTTCACCCGTTCTTCGTTGAAGCGGGCTCAAATGCAAAAATGCAAAATCAAGCACCTCCCGAATCTCGGGAACTTTTTCTGAAGGTATACGTTCTAAAAAAATTTTTCTATCCATATCTCCTTTTTTATAGGGAGGATCCTCATCCAAAAAGATTATATCGTTTTAGCCAAAAAAAGTCATCTCAATCCCAGAAAAGTTAGCGACTTTTTAGATTCTTTTCATAAAGCCCAATCCAATCCTGAACGGTCATTTTAGAGACCAGTTGGCCAATCAGCTCGTAAGGAATGTCTTCCATTTTTTTAAAACGGATACAGCTCTTCCCCATGTCCAATTTACGTTCAGAGTGTTTAGGATGCTCAGATTCAAACCATTTCAACAGTTTTTCATCGGCATAAATACCAGAATGGTATAAAGCCACATAGTTCTTTTGTGAAGCCAGACTGATAAAAGGCAAAGGCAATTTGGGATCACAATGATAACCGTCTGGATAAATGGAATGCGGCACCACATAACCAATCATCCCGTAATTCATTTCTTCTTTGAAGCCCTTGGGGAGGTTGTCTTTGATCACCTTCCTCATTTTCTGCAGGATAGATTTTCGATCTTTTGGAAGTTCATCTAAATACTGTTGAACCGTGGTGGCTTTGGATTGCATGAAAAGATAGTTATAAATTTTGTCCCATTATATCAAAACCAAAAAATGATGTCGATTACCCTTGTAAAAACCTCCCAAAAAGGCTAAACTAGCGTGTCTTATTAAGCATTTTAGAAATTTTGAATTTAATAAGAAATAAGGAATCAATAATACCTAATAGATAATCAGCCCTAATGAACATACGAAATATCGCCATCGTCGCCCACGTAGACCACGGAAAAACCACCTTAGTGGACGCCCTACTCAAAGCCAGTGAAACCTTTGACACCCACAAGGGATTGGAGGAACGCGCCATGGACTCCAACGATCAAGAAAAAGAACGCGGAATCACCATTTATGCCAAAAATGCCTCCATCCGCTACAAAGGGGATAAACTCAACATTGTCGACACCCCGGGACATGCCGATTTCGGATCTGAAGTGGAGCGGGTTTTGCGGACTGTGGATGCCGTGATTTTAGTCGTGGACGCCTACGAAGGCCCCATGCCTCAAACCAAGTTCGTCCTTCGCAAGTCACTGGAATTGGGACATAAAGTGCTCGTCGTTGTGAACAAGATCGACAAACCCACCGCCCGCCCCGACGAAGTGATTGATCTAACCTTCGATCTTTTTGGAACTCTAGGCGCCACCGATGAACAGCTGGATTTCCCTTACATCTACGCGGTGGCTCGAGATGGGGTTGCCGTTCGAGAATTGAATGATGAACAAAAAGATATCACTCCCCTCTTAGATTTTATTTACGAGCACATTGAACCAGCTAAAGTAGACACCGAAGCCACCTTTAGGATGCAACCCGCCACCTTGGGCTACGATAACTTTTTGGGGCGCATGGCCATCGGCCGAGTCTACGAAGGAAGTCTGAAAGTGAATGATAAAGTGACCATCATCAACAACGAAGGGGTGAAACGAAAAGGGACGGTCTCCAAATTGTTCACCTACGAACAAATGGACAGAACCGAAACCAAAGAGGTTCAAGCCGGTGACATTGTGGCCATCGCCGGGATTCCCGACATTTACGTGGGAGAAACCATCGGAGGATCAGATGACATTGAAGCCCTGCCTGCTATCAAGGTCGACGAACCCTCACTGGCCATTGATTTCATGGTCAACGACTCCCCTTTTGCCGGACGGGAAGGAAAACTCGTGACCAGTCGACACATTCGGGAACGACTCGAAAAAGAACTAGAGACCAATGTGGGGCTAAAGATAGAGCTCAAGGCTGGCACCGACACCATGAAAGTCTATGGACGGGGTGAAATGCACATTGCCGTACTCATTGAAACCATGCGACGTGAAGGGTTTGAGCTTCAAATCTCTCAACCCGAAGTCATCATGCGTGAGATTAATGGAGTCAAACATGAGCCCATCGAAGCCGTGGTCGTGAACGTACCCGACGATCTTTCAGGTCCAGTGATTCAAGCAATGGGAAAACGCAAGGGCGTGATGACCAATATGAAAGCTGAAAACGGCAACACCATGATCGAATTGGATGTTCCCACCCGTGGATTACTTGGATTTCGATCTCAGTTTTTGGTCATGACCAAGGGTGAAGGATCCCTTTATCATTCTTTTGATCGGTTTGAACCCCACAAAGGCCCCATCGAAAAGCGCTCCGTAGGATCCATGATTTCGGCAGAAACGGGTGCCACCATGGCCTATTCATTGTGGAAATTGCAAGAACGCGGTGCTCTATTTGTCGGTCCGGCCACCGAGGTATACGAAGGCATGGTGATTGGAGAACACAATCAAGGGACCGACATTGTCGTCAACCCTCTCAAGAACAAAAAACTGACCAACGTCCGCGCCTCAGGATCGGATGAAGCCTTGAATTTAACGCCCATCGTCCCCATGACGCTAGAAAAAGCCATTGAATATATTGGGCCGGATGAGTACGTTGAAATCACTCCCGAAAATGTTAGACTGAGAAAGAAGTTTTTAAAAGAACATGAACGCAAAAGAAACAAGATGTAAAGAAACTGACCCTCTAAAAAATCATCTCCAGTTGTAACTAAATAAGTGGTAGGTGTTTAAGTGCCACTTATAAAGTTACAAGTTACCACTTACTAGCAAAAAAGAATGAAAAAAATAACCATGTACACCAAAGACTACTGCTCGTATTGCGATCGAGCCAAACAACTCCTAAGAGAACTTGGAGCCAGCTATGAAGAAATCGACATCACGCGGACTCCAGAAGTGATGGAAGCACTCGTCAAAAAATCAGGCATGATGACCGTGCCTCAAATTTTTGTGGAAG
>JAUHWS010000031.1 GCA_030427295.1 bacterium
GCATACGACCCAACAGCGCAGACACTTCAGAACCCGCCTGAGTGAAACGGAAAATATTATCGATAAACATCAAGATATCCTTTCCTTGATCACGGAATTTTTCCGCCATGGTCAAACCAGAAAGGGCGACACGCATACGCGCTCCAGGAGGTTCGTTCATCTGACCGAACACCATGGCCAATTTATCGATCACTCCAGAATCACGCATTTCGTGGATCAAGTCATTCCCCTCACGACTTCGCTCTCCTACCCCCGCAAACACAGAGTAACCTCCATGAGCCATGGCCACATTGTTGATGAGCTCTTGCATCATCACGGTTTTACCCACCCCCGCTCCACCAAAGAGCGCAATCTTACCCCCTTTAATGAACGGACAAAGCAGATCAATCACTTTAATCCCGGTCTCAAATACCTCTACCTTATCGCTTTGCTCCGTAAAATCAGGAGCCTCTTGGTGAATGGGACGCATTTCCACACCATCCGGCATGGCTTTTCCATCATCGATGATATCCCCAGTCACATTGAAGACGCGACCCAAAACTGCATCCCCCACAGGAACGGAAATTGCTTTTTGAGTATCAATCGCTTCCATACCTGTAAACATTCCATCCGTACTACTCATCGCTACCGTTCGAACCACTCCACCTCCCATATGCGCTTGGACTTCAAGGACCACTTTGTGATCCCCCACCTTCACCTCAATGGCCGAATAGGTTTCAGGAATATGATCTGCAAAATAAACATCAGCGACCACACCGACCACACGAACAATTTTACCTTTAGGATTAGCTTTTTCTGACATAGGGTATTTCTTATTACTTATTAATGATTATTAACTTTTTGAGTATCTAAGTGTTTAACTGGTAAGTATTTATCTATAAGACAGCGAGTTAAACACTTACAAGTTACCACTTTTTTAAAGTGAGCCACCGACAATTTCCGCAATTTCTTGAGTGATGGCAGCTTGACGGGCTTTGTTATATTGGAGGGAATATTTGTGAATCATGTCACCCGCTGCATCGGTCGCATTTTGCATGGCAATCATTCGACTAGAATATTCAGAAGCCTTGAGCTCCAGAAAAGACTGAACGAACAAACTACTGACAATCTGTTGAACTAAAACTTGAACAAAATGCTCCTGACTGGGCTCATATTCAATGAGTGGTTCAGCATGAAAAGCTTCACTCATTCCCGTCTTCCCTTCAGCCCGTTCAACGGCCTCCAAGTGCTCCTTAACCATTTCTTCTGAAAAAGGCAGATAGGTTTTCATCACTGGATAATAAACGAGTGAATTCTTATAATGAGGGGCTACCATCACCACTTCCCTCACCTTGTGCTTCGTCCAATACTCGATGATTTCATTCACGATATCCAACGCATCCAAAGAGGTCATTTTCTCATTGATGGAATTGAAGGATTTGGCCACGGGCATCCCACGGAAGGTCGCAAAATCATAACTCTTTTTACCAATCGTCATGAGCAAGCGATCTGATTCAGACATTTCATTCCATTTTTTAGAGCTGAGTAGAGCTTTTAAAATACGCGTGTTCAAAGCTCCACAAAGTCCCTTGTCAGAGGTGTAAAGCACAAACAGAGTCTTCCCCGAGTCGCGCTTTTCAGTCAGAGTCGTGGAAATCTGTTCATCCAAATTATGACGCAAAACCTCAAGCAGTTCCCACGCAAACTGACGCGAGTGAACCGCACGCTTTTGAAACACACGCATCTTACTCGCTGCCACCAATTGCATCGCCTTGGTGATCTTGCGCGTGTTTTTAGTCGCCTTGATTTTCTTCTTGATTTCGTTTAACTGACCAGGCATGGGAATTAATTTGTTATTGATTACTTATTAAGGACTAGGCTTTAAAAAATCCAGAAATGGCTTTTTCCAAACCTTCCGCAATGTCATCTTCTAGCTTCTTTTCTTTTTCAATACGAGCAATCAAGTCTTTTTCACTCGTTTCCATGTGAGCCAAAAGCTCTCCGATTCGTTTCACCACCTCACTGTCCTCAATATTGTCCAAGTGACCTTTAGTCGCTGCCCAAATCACCGCAGCTTCTTGCCACAATTTATAAGGATGACCTTGTTTTTGAATCATACTTTGCACAATGCGTTTCCCACGCACCAAAGTTTTCTTAGTGGATTCATCCAAATCAGACGCAAATTGAGAAAAGGCTTCCAGTTCATAATACTGAGAAAGTTCCAATTTCATGGTTCCAGAAATCTTTTTGATGAGCTTGGTTTGAGCCGATCCTCCTACACGAGAGACAGAAATACCCACATTGATCGCGGGACGAATTCCACGGTTGAAAAGATCCGTATCCAAGAAGATCTGTCCATCCGTGATCGAAATCACATTGGTTGGAATATAAGCCGATACATCTCCCGCTTGCGTTTCAATGATCGGAAGCGCCGTGATAGAACCTCCTCCATTGTCCTCGTTGAGTTTAGCAGCTCGTTCCAAAAGACGTGAGTGAAGGTAGAACACATCCCCAGGATAAGCTTCACGCCCGGGTGGACGACGAAGCAGTAGGGACATTTCACGGTAAGCCACCGCATGCTTAGAAAGATCATCGTAAACAATCAAAACGTCCTCTCCTTTATCCATAAAATACTCTGCGATAGCAGAGCCCGCATAAGGGGCCAAGAATTGCATCACCGCAGAGGAAGCCGAAGGTGCAGTCACAATGGTGGTATAATCCATTGCCCCAGCTTTCTTAAGAGTCTGATAAGTCTGATTGGTTTTTCCTTCTCGCTGACCAATGGCCACATACACACATTTCACTCCCGTTTCTTTTTGATTCAAAATGGTATCGATGGCCACAGCCGTTTTACCCGTTTGGCGGTCCCCTATAATCAACTCGCGTTGTCCCCGTCCGATTGGCACCAAGGCATCAATGGCCACCAAACCTGTTTGCATCGGTGAATCGACCGACTTACGGACCATCACCCCAGGCGCCAATTTTTCGTGAGCATAGTATTTATCAGCCTTAACCTCACCTTGACCATCCACTGGATTACCCAAAGCATCCACCACACGGCCAACCACACCCTCCGAAACCGGCATGGACAAAGTGGCATTGTTCGCCTCCACAAAGAGACCCTCTCGAACGGTCGTATCATTTTGAAGCACCACGGCGTAAGCCAAATCTTTCTCAAGGTTCATGACCAAAGCCTGTGTGCTGGTGCCTTGAATTTGAACCACTTCCCCCATCTTCAATCCAGGCAGCCCTTTGATCAAAATCACCCCATCTTTAAAGGATTGAATCACCCCATGGCGCATCTCACCGCCTTCAGAAGTTTGAGTGGAGAAAAATGATTTCTCAATGGAATCCAGAAACGCAGATAAATTTTCGTTAGACATAGTCTTATTAATGATTACTTATTATTGATTATTTATAATTAAATCTTAAGCCGCGTGAGGGCTTGAACTTTGGCCAGCCATGAATGATCCTCCACCATTCCATTTACAAACACACGCATTCCTCCAATGATTTGAGGATTAATCTGAAATTCAGGGAAACTATGAGTATATTTCTCCAAGAAAGCCTGTCGCATCGCTTGTCGTTGAGCAGGATCAATAGCGATTGGAGTTTGAATCACGATCACCGGCACAGCAGAAATAGTACTGAGTGCTTGATTGGCCATGTGACTCACCTCTTGGTAGGTCGCTTCAGCTACCATGTGACGCATCACGAGTGACAAGGCAAAATCCCCAGGAAAAAGGGACTTCAATTTTGACAAACGGGCTGAATAATCCATGAAAAAGAATTCTGAATCCAACTGGTCAACTGCCAATCCCAAATCGATAGACAGGTAGGCAGCCAGAGCCTTGAGAAATCCATTTTGATCCACATGGACCCGTTCTGTCATCAAGCGAACCGAGGCAGACATATCTTTCATGAACTGGTTTTCAGTGACATCAGAAAGATAAGTCACAAAGCCTTCTGGAAAATCAGGCAAATGCTTATCTAAAACAACCTTGCGAGTCGACGCATCGGCTTCAAAAAAATTCTTTTCCTGCTTCAGCATCCCAATGATGTCTTTTAGAGCCGCCGCTCCAACCGTCTTAAGCATGTACTTATTTAATGAGGGTTAAGAACTATAAACTATTCGTTGAGCAATTCGTAAAACAATTCGTCAATCTATTCGTAATTCGTAATTAGTAATTCGTAACTCGTAACTATTTATTATACTGAGACCACGCGGTCTTCACACTCGATTGAACCACCTCTTCAGGAATTTGATTCGAAACAATATGAAGCACGACTTTTTGCATCAGCTTGAGAGCTTGATCTTCAGCGCTGCGAAGAATATTGGCCTTTTCTTCTGCAATGACCGCCTGAACTTCTTCAAGCATCTTAGCTTTTTTAGCATCGATTTCAGCTTCAGCAGCCTTTCGCTTCTCTTCAATCTCTTTACGAGATTTAGAAAGCTCTTCAGCCAATTGAGCTTGCATTTCAGCCTTCTGCTTTTCCATGGCCTCTTGCTGCTTGGCCATCTGAGTACGCAGCTCTTCGGCTTCATCCAGGTTTTTCTTGATGGTATCACGACGCTCATCGAGCATTTTCAACATCGGCTTGGTCATATACCGAGCCACCAGCCAAACCACTAAACCGAAATTCACCGCATAGAGCAGCAAATCCCAACCACTGATTCCAAGTCTTGCTAAACTTTCCATAATTTATTTGATTATAAGTGTTTAACTTGTAAGTGTTTAACTTGTAAGTGTTTAACTTGTAAGTGTTTAACGCAAACGATAGTTACACACCTACAAATTTATATAGTTACACACTTATAAAGTTACAAGCTACAAGTAATTTAGACAACAAAGAGAAGGATCAAAGAGATCACAAGAGCGTAGATACCGGTTGATTCAGTAATCGCCATCCCTAAAAGCATGTTTGGCAAAATTTTATCTGCCATCTTAGGGTTACGACTCATTGCTTCGATGGCTTTACCTGCCACGACCCCTTCACCGATACCAGGTCCGATCGCACCTAGACCCATACATAGACCAGCGGCCAATAGTTTTGCAGCTTCTGCTTCCATAGTTTTATTTAAATTAATGAATAATAATTGATAAGACTTGCGCTCACACTCTTAGTGAGAGTGAAGTGCGAGGTGCGAGGTGCGAAGTAAATGGGATTAAACCTATCACTTCGTACAACGTACTTCGAACTTCGAACAAATTTTTTACTCAACAGATTTCGCCATACCAGAGATAAAAGACATCGCTAAAATCGCAAATACCAGGGCTTGAATGAAGCCGGAGAAAATACTCAGAATCCAAAACGGCAAAGGCACCACAAATTGAGTATAAGTACTGAGCCCCGTGATCACCGCCACCATCACGGTTCCCGCAAACACATTTCCAAAGAGACGAGCCGCCAGCGAAACCACCTTAGCAAACTCACCAATGATATCTAGAATCGCCAAGAAATTCTCTAAAAAGGCATTTCCAAGATCTTTGAAGGATCGAACCTTAAAGAACATGCCAATCCTGATAAAATTCCCAATGTGTTTCATGGGGGCGGTCGTAAAAGCAATGATATGAGAGACGAGAAAAACAATGATCGCCAGCGCAATCGGGAGTGAAAAGTGAGCCGTAGGATTGCGGAAGAAAAAAGTACCATCCTCTAGGATGATACTTTGGACAAAAGGAATGATGGTGAATTGGTTGGCCAATACAATAAACAAAAAGAGTCCCAAAATCAGAGGGAGGTGTTTTTGAGCCCGCCTTTCAGATCCATAAGCATCCACCAAACCGGAGTAAAAGAAAGTTAAAAGCCCCTCCATAGCCACTTGAGTCCGACTGGGCACCAGCTTCAAGCGAGACTTGAGCACGATCATGAACACCGCCAAAATCGCAAACACCACAAAACTCGAAAGCATCGCATTCGAGAGCGTGTAGTCACCAATGGTAGTGACAGCTTCTGGGGCAACCGATATGGTAGGAATGTTGGCCATTTTAGTTCAAATGACAGATGAGGGAATTAAAAAGTTTACTTTTTGGATAGATTTTTAGCTCGCTTATATAGGAGGAGTTGCGTGACGGGAAAGGAAACAATAACGAGAACGAAGAGAAAGATGGGCTGGGTGTCAAAATAGAGGTCAATCAGGTAACCTGCCCCGCCAAAGGTAGCAATGGTCACCAAGGTGATCAAAAAGATGCTAATGGTCATCTTAATGCGCTTTTCTTTCATCTCATCAAAGGGATGGGTTTCTTTTTCAGTCATCACAAAAAACGTAATTTTCACTGTGAACCGAATGAAGATTATAAATTTTTTAGAAAATGTCAAGGGTCTATTGAGCTGACATAAGTTTAAAAAGTGTTTTAGTTATAAATTTAATACCTATTCTCATACTAACAGCTCCTCGATTATAAAAAAATATGCTACAATAACGTTCGTTCCAATAAATAAATCTCTATCATGAACGCCCGAGAACTTCGTCAAAAATTCATTCAATTCTTTCAGGAAAAAGGCCATACCGTCATTCCCAGTGCCCCCGTCCTTCCCGAAAATGACCCCACCGTTCTCTTCACCACCGCCGGCATGCACCCTCTTGTCCCCTATTTGATGGGAGAAAAACACCCCAGTGGGACGCGATTGGTGAATGCTCAAAAGTGTATTCGCACCGGAGACATCGATGAAGTCGGTGACAATACCCATCTGACTTTTTTTGAAATGCTGGGCAACTGGAGTTTGGGAGATTTTTTTAAAGAGGAGGCCATTGCCTGGAGCTTTGAGTTTTTGACCGGTGAGAAATGGTTGGGCATCCCCCTCGAAAAACTTTCCTTTACCGTATTTGAAGGAGATGAAAATGCTCCTGTCGACGAACAAGCGATTGCGATTTGGAAGTCCCTCGGGGTTCCGGATCACAAAATCACCAAACTCCCCAAATCAGAAAACTGGTGGGGACCTGCCGGACAAACTGGACCCTGCGGACCCGACACGGAGATGTTTTATTGGGTAGGCGAAGGATTACCTCCCAAAGAATCCAATCCCGGCAACGACGAAGAAAATTGGGTCGAAATTTGGAATGACGTGTTCATGCAGTACAACAAAACCGCTGAAGGAGCTTTTGAACCCCTTGAACAAAAAAATGTGGACACGGGAATGGGGCTCGAGCGAGCAGCGGCCGTCCTCCAAGGAAAAAAATCAGTCTATGACACCGAGCTCTTTGGACCCATTTTGGAGAAAATTGGCATTCTCTCTGAATTCAGCTACGACGAAAAAATAAACTCCTTCCGCGTCATTGCCGACCATCTACGCGCCGCCACCATCATGGCCGCCGATAGGGTGAAACCCAGCAACAACGACCAAGGGTACGTGATGCGCCGCCTCATTCGCCGCGCCATCCGTCACGGAAAATTGATCGGTATCGAGGAGGCCTTCACCCACACCATCGCTAAAAAAGTGATACACACCTTGAGTGATGTCTACCCCGAACTCAAGCACGAGGAGGAAATCCTCAAAACCCTGTCGGATGAAGAGGAAAAATTCAGTAAAACCATCAATCAAGGGTTGCGCGAATTCGAAAAACTTTTATCCGGATTCCAAAAGGCCTTTGAAAACACCGGACGCAAAATCACTGAGATTTCGGGGAAGCAAGCCTTCAAACTTTACGACACCTACGGCTTCCCCATCGAAATGACCGTGGAACTCGCCAAAGAAAAAGAGCTGACCGTCGACGTGAAAGGATTTGAGGAAGCTTACGAAGCCCATAAGGAAAAATCCCGCTCGCTCTCAGCCGGAGTGTTCAAAGGAGGCTTGCAAGACCACAGCTGGGAAACCACTCGTCTTCACACTGCCACCCACTTGATGCATGCTGCCCTAATCAAAATTTTGGGGCCCCACGCCACCCAACGGGGCTCCAACATCACCGCTGAACGCACCCGTTTTGACTTTCAACATCCCGAAAAATTAACCGACGAACAAAAAGCAGAAGTCGAAAAATACGTGAACAGCGCCATCGCCTCAGATCACAAAGTCACCATGGAAATCATTCCCTTTGAAGAAGCCAAAGAACGCAAAGCCATTGGACTATTTGAAGACAAGTACCAAGAAAAAGTAAAGGTCTATGACATGGGACCCTGGTCATTGGAACTCTGCGGCGGACCCCATGTGGAACACCTGGGGCAATTGGGGCGTTTTAAGATCAAAAA
This sequence comes from bacterium, assembly GCA_030427295.1. GTDB lineage: Bacteria > Patescibacteriota > Gracilibacteria > UM-FILTER-43-11 > UM-FILTER-43-11 > JAUHWS01. The sequence continues at coordinate 8,169 of JAUHWS010000031.1, forward strand.
GGAGCAATCCATCGGCGCTGGCTTGAGACGGATTAAGGCGGTATTGGTAGACAAAAAATAAAAAGAATGATACTTTGACCTCCTTAAATTTTTAAAAAACCAACTCATGGAAGGTGAGCGACATAACTTTGTAGAATTAACCAAGGAAAGTGGCCCAAAAACATTCGCCAGTGCACCCATGACGGTTTTGACGGTGGATTATAAAGAAGCTTATGCTGAAGAAGGCATAGAGGAATCAGATATTTGGAGTGAGTGGGGTGAATTAGTGGATTCTGAAAAGCGACTAACCACCTTAATAAGAAGACTATTTAGAGTTAAAATAAAGCGCGGAACAGCACCGGTACCTCAGCTCAAAGATGATTACTCAATGGACCGCACAAGCCAAATTTTAGAATTAGACGGCTCCGAACTTACGGTTGAAGTGACCGATATCAACAGAGAATCATATGGAGTCGAAACTGAGCGTGGGCTAGGTTTAGCTGGTCTAGTTGGATGGGGAGATTTAGGTCAAGAAATCACCCGTCAAATCAAGAAAACAGCAGGGGTCAATATCCCCGAAGGACAAAGTGTTAACGCCTTAAGAGTCGGCTTCACCGAAGATTCGTTCGACGGAGGTCTAGAAGTCGACAGTAGTGATCGCAGAAGGATTGAAATTACCTTGCAAAGTGAAAGCGGAAAAGATCTATTGGCCAATATAAAAGAGGAACACGTTTTGGGTGTCGCCAACGCCATCAGGAGAGCAGCACAAATGGCACTTGAAACAATTGGAACAGAAATGGCGATAAGAAAATTGAGAGCACTTCAAGATGAGCAGCCCAGCATCAGAAACATTGACGCAAATGAAAGCGAATAGAATGGTGTTTCCTTAGAAATCAAAAAATGAAGGCGGGATAACCTTACCTCACCTTCATTTTTGAAGGATTAACAGATCATTTAAAAAGGCGAGCAATCCATTGCTCGCCCAGGACGCTTCACAAGAGTCCAAAAACCCACAAGATGGCCCATGCCGTTATGAGGACAACGGCCAAAACCTGAAACGGCAGACCCATAGCGTCTTCCTCCTTTCTAAGCCACAATAACCTCAGCGCAAGACCTCACCATCGAGGCGCTTTTGACGCGAAACCATTGAAGAGCTTGATAAAATCATACAATATCTTTAAAAAATGGGCAAGCCCTGCTCAAAATACCCTTCTCCAGCAACTTAAATGCTGTATAATGCAAACAAGCCTTCCTTTTACGAACTAAGAACCGATTCAATGCCAGACAAGGACGAAAAGAAAGCCAATGACGTCAAACGGGCCACGCATTACTTTGAAATCTTCAAAGCCCTCATTTTAATGATTGCAGGAGGTTTTTTGATCTACATCGCCATCCGAACCTACGACGAAGGCGTTGCCATCAACAATGACCTCTACTACAAATTTGGGGAAGAAGGTGTTCTCATTGGATCCCTTGGCTTTGGACTCATTTTCATGCTGGTCGGATTCAAAATGACCTGGAAAGCCATCCAAAAATTAAGGAAAAAGTAGAAAACAGCTGACCCAGTAAAAAGCCCCTTGCAAATTTGGCCTTTTTTTGCTATAATAAAGGGATTTAATGTATCAACATGTTTGAACAAATCATCCCCAGCGCACACGCTCAATTTGGCGGTAGCACCGTGAGCAATGCAGCCGATGCGGCGGCAGAAAGCACTCAATCAGGCATTCAAGGCTTGATTTCTTACGCTGCCAGCAATATCGACAACTGGATCGCTGGAGTGGTGATTGTGTTTATTTTTTACATTCTTGCTCGCATGGCCGCAGGAGCCGCCAAACGAGCCATTTTGAACAAGCGGGATGACATTCAAGAAAGTGCTCTCATTCTCGTAGAACGGGTCACCCGATTGACCGTTTTAATCATCGGAGTGACCATCGCCTTTGCCATCAACGGTCTAAACTTCACAACCGTCATTGGAGCCCTATCCCTCGGGATCGGTTTCGCCCTCAAAGACATCATTGGAAACTTCATCTCGGGTGTCATCATGCTCTCCCAAAATCGCATCAATATTGGTGACTTCATCAAAGTCGGAGACATTTTGGGGACCATCGTCAACATCGACACAAGGGCCACCATCTTGCAAGCCATCGATGGCACCGAAGTTGTCATCCCCAATCAGACCATGCTCGGTGAAACCCTCACCAGTTACACCACCAATCCCTTCAGACGCATTGACCTGGTCGTTGGGGTAGACTACAAAACCAACCTTCCCATGGTCACCAGTTTGATCAAGGGGATCATCGATAAAGATGATGCCATCGTCGTCAAACCTGAACCCTTGATTTTAGTGGATGAATTTGGAGACAGCTCCATCAACATCAAAATTCGTTTCTGGGTCGAATCCTCAACCAACTGGCAAAAAGTCAGATCCAATCTAGCCAATAAAATCAAACAAGCCTTTGACGAAGTCGGTGTCAATATCCCCTTCCCCATTCGCACCCTCAAATTGGATGAAGACGATCGAGCCTTTCTCAAAACCATGGACAGTCTTAAAAATGGGATCGTACCAGAACCAGCAACAGTACCTTCAAACGAATCAGTCGCAACAGCCGCTCAAAACGCAGGTGATTCAGTCAATATCCCCTACAATATTTTTGAAGAAGCAGAGCGTGAAGGTCGTCGTGTGACCAAGGAAGAAATGAAACCCAGCGCCGCCCAAGCTCAACATGCCGATAAAATCAATCCTGCTCCAGACCATCTTCAGGCCAATACTAAAACACCCGTGTCCGTGCCAGGGGCAAATCCCGCCCCTAACCCAAGCGAAGCAAAACCCCCTTCAAGCCTCACTCAAAAAGACACACCCAAACCAGGCACCCCACCCCCCACGCACATGTAATTTTTGTTGAGGTAGGTATATACTTTAATTGAGGTTTAGTATATACTTTTCGCTAAATTTTGTCTTCTGAGACTCTTACTTCAACAAAACAGCGCTATAACGAAGTAACTGCCATTCAGATCTAAACAACTCATTTAGGTTTATTCAATAAGCTTTCTAGTCCTACCATCGGTTGTTTCGTTCCAAGTTATCTCGTTATAAAGTTGACAATCAGTGAATCGCTGAACGTCAGCATTTTGAAGGAGGTAGGTATATAGTTGAAGAGAAGGTGGGTATATACTTAATGTCTGATGTCTAATGGGCTAATGTCTAATTTTTATCAACCCATGCATACTACGTAATCCGTAATGCGTAATCCTTAAACAAAAAACAATTCGTAAACCATTCGCAACCCATTCGTTAACAATCCGTGAAACTATTCGTAAACCATTCGCAACCCATTCGCACCCCATCCGACCCTACATCGCCACTCGATAGACTTCTTCAAATGTCGTGATCCCCTTGATGATTTTCAGCACACCATCCTCGTAGAGCGTGAGCATCTTACAATGCTGATTGATGTAATCATAAATCACTGGCATAGGTCTTTCTTCTAAAATCAAATCCCGAAGCTCTTGATTGAAACGAAGCACCTCCGCAATTGCAATCTGGCCCTGATACCCCAAATGAGCACACTGATCACAGCCCACCTTATGTCGAAGCGTTGTAGGCATGGCAGGTGCCTCTAGACCTTTCTTTTGAATCGAATCCAAAGCCAATTGAATCCGTTCTTTTTCAGGCTCCGTGATGGGTTTAGACACCGCACAGTGCTCACAGAGCTCACGGACCAATCGCTGAGCCACCACCAAGTCGAGGGCAGGCGCCAAAATAAAACTCTTCACCCCCATGTTCGAAAGCCTTGTGAAGGCCTCCAAAGCTGAATTGGTGTGCAAGGTACTGATCACCAAATGACCCGTCAGCGAAGCTTGAGCGGCCGTTTCGGCGGTTTCCAAATCACGAATTTCCCCCACCATAATAATGTCTGGATCCTGACGTAAAATGGCTCGAAGACCGATCGCAAATCCGTAATCATGATCCACATCCACCTGGCTTTGAGTGATTCCCGGCAAATCATATTCAATGGGGTCTTCCAAGGTGATCACCTTTTTCGCTTGAGTGTCCACCGACTGCAACATCGAATACATGGTCGTGGTTTTACCACTCCCTGTAGGCCCTGTGATCAAAATCATCCCATGGGGCAAACGCAAGGATTCGGTCACATTCCGAAGCGCCTCACCCTCAAATCCCAATTGATCAAAGGATTCAAAGGTTTTCTTAGAATCCAGCAAACGCATCACAATCGTTTGACCATAGTGACTCGGCATGATCGACACCCGAACGTTGATCTTCCGTTCATTGATCAAAAAGGTATACTGCCCGTCCTGAGGCACATTGGCAATGTTCAACTTCAGATGAGCCAAATATTTAATTTGAGTAATCAGCCCTTTATAAACCTCCGTATGTAAAGTAAACACCTGACGGAGCACGCCATCAATCCGAAAACGAACCAACACATTTTCCTCTTCAGGCTGAAAATGAATGTCTGAAGCACGCGCCTTGTAAGCGCCTACTTGAATCGTATTGAGCGCCTCATCCGCCGCCGAGGTCTCGATTTGCTGTTTCAACTCTTCCAAATTCGCCAACTCTCCCACTGAGGTTTTAAACGAAGCATCTTCAACCACATTATCAATCTGCTCCCCATGCACCTCCTTTTTTTCTTTAAAATAGATTTTTTGAGCGTTTTCAAGTGATTCGGAACTACACATGATGACCGAAACGTCGTAACCTTTAATCTTCAATTCAGTGATCAAGGCCTTAGTCGCAGGCAAATCTGGATTCAGAACCGCCAAACGTACTTTTTTACCGGACTTAAAGAACGCTGCCGCTTTCGCTTGAAGTGATTTTTCTTTAGGTATAAATGCAGACAAATCAGAGTTAACCGAAAAATGAAGCAAGTTCACATAAGAATAACCCTTTTCCTTGGCTTTTTTTTGAATGTCCTCCTCCTTTGTCCGCTGCGTCATGTCAGCAATTTGCTGCTGGGCCTTAGACACCGGTTGATTTGAAAGTGGATCGGGCATGAATGATATTCATTTAGCGAGCTTCAATCGTTCTAAAAAATAATACAGAATGAAGCATTTATCCCTTAATTATAACAAAAAATAGACTTTTTTTCAAGTTCATTGCCTTAAAAGGACATAAAAAATCCCTCAAATAGCAATTAGAGATTGATTTTTGCAGAAAATACCTTAGAATGAGGTCAAATAACAAAACAAAAACATGAACAAACTACTTCGAATAGGCTTTCTGGGCCTTGTCACAGCTATATTACTCACCGCCTGCGGAGGTGAACCTGTCGATGAATCGGCTTCTTTGGGGGACATCGTCACAAAGGGACCTTCATCTAGCCAGTGTCCTCAAGAATTTTACGAACCAGTTTGTGCCGATGGCCTAACCTATAACACGGCTTGTGATGCCGAAATGGATAATAAGGATGAGTGGACGCCAGGAGAATGTGAATAATCCACTACATTTTATAGGTTCAATGAAAAGGATTAATAGCGCTTAATCCTTAATGCCTAATCCATAATCCAAGACCCAAGAAAAATAAGTGGACCCCAAAATCAACCATCAAAAAACCCCATCTGTGAACCAGTCACAAATGGGGTTTTGAGCTAGAATTCAATTAGTTACTGCTTAAGATGTCTTCAATGGTGGCTTCATCTGCTGGTGAATACAAGTTACGATCCAGCATGTTTTGAAGGAGGAAGATCACACTTTCGTTACGAACGGCGTCTTCACGGGCCCGCACGTATGGACTGATCAACCCTTCAAGATTATCGGCTTTCGCATAGAATGGATAGTACCAATCTCCAGGATTCACATTTCCTGCAGGAATTGCATTGTTATCCTCAGGGAATTCTGATCCTCGTCGGAACTCTTCCACACGAACCAGGGTCTTAACTAGCTCCCCAAGCCGCATCGGACGTTCCCACTCAATGTTCCCCGCATCGGTTCCATCCCAGATACCGTAGTACACACCAGACCAAACGATGTCGGCGACCCAATCATGACGGGTGTCTGGGAAGTCAAAGAAGTTAGGCACTTCAGATCCATCATAACGGACTTTTGGCAAACTCACATCATCGTAAATAGGCAGACAGTGAGAGAGCATCAAGAGTTTTACCCAAGCCAAACGAGTCATATTTTTCTCGAGGGCCACAAGGGATTCACCCGTGGTGATCGCATTCGAGTTCTGACCACTCAAGATGTACTGATCAACGTCTTCACCCAAGGTCAATGACGTGTTTTTAAGGATCAAGGCTTCTTTAGCCCCATAATCACTCAAGTCAAGGTCAGAGAACACGAGTCGTCGAACCGGGTCATACTTGAGGCAAATACGATTTGGATCCACATCTCCATCAAAGATAATCGCCCCTTCGTCATTTTGTTCTGGAGCATCCCCAGGATCGCTTTCATTGTTATCTCCAGGGACATAACTGTCTTCATTATCTGGGTCTCCATCAGAGTGACAACCTGGATCATCGATGTCATTTAGACCATCATTATCATTATCTTCTCCATCATTACACGCAGGGTCATTGCTTTCATCATCATCGTCAGGATCGTATGAATCGTCGTTGTCTGAATCGCCGTCCGTATGACAAGCGGGATCATCAGCATCAACGAGGCCATCATTATCATTATCATCGCCATCAGAACACTCAGGTTTGTCTTCATCTTCAGGCTCATCATCTTCATCATCGTCTTCAGGATCATAACTATCATCGCCATCATCAGGATCCCCATCAGTATGACAACCAGGATCGTCTTCGTTGTTCAATCCATCATTATCGTTATCATTTTCATCTGAACATTCTGGATCTTCTTGATCATCCTCTGGATCGTAGCTATCGTCCCCATCGTCTGGATCTCCATCGGTATGACATTCAGGATCTTTTTCATCAGGCAGATCATCATTGTCGTCGTTGTTCACACCATCAGAACACTCAGGGTTTTCGCTATCATCTTCAGGATCATAACTGTCATCCCCATCATCGGGATCATTGTCATCATGACAATCAGGATCATCAATATCGACTTGATTGTCATTATCATTGTCCTTGCCATCTGAACAGGCAGGATCTTCTTCATCATCTTCTGGATCGTATGAATCTTCGTTGTCTGGATCTCCATCTGTGTGACATTCAGGATCTTTGATGTCTGGAAGGATATCGTTGTCATCATTATTTTCTCCATCAGAAC
>JAUHWS010000032.1 GCA_030427295.1 bacterium
AGCACGGTGATGTTGGCAATGCCCGAAAGCGTCCGTACTTTGCGCTTTTGAATCACCTTTAAAATCATGGGGCTGGGTTGGATGGCTTTTTCTTTCACTAGCTCCTTGTAGGCTTGGATGAGTTCTAGATTTTTCGGTAGAACCCCGCCATTGACTTTGGTCATTTTATTGCGGATGAGCTTGAGTTTTTTTTCGTCTAGCTCAGTTTCTTCTGTCAGACGCAGGATGATTTTGCGGGCCAGTGGGAGGAGTTCGGGGCGAACGGAGTAGATACTCACTTTTTAATGACTAATTACAAATTATTAATTACGAATTGTCTCACGGATTGTTTTGCGAATGGTTAACGCATTGCTTGATCGCCTTGGTAAAGCGTCTTGGAGTGATTTTCTTCGCACATGCCACGTCTCACTTGGCGCTTTTTTAGAGGTTGGGTATATACTTTTGTTTGAGATTAGTATATACTTTTGTCTTAGTTACGAATTACGAGTGACGAATTACAAATTAAATCGCAATGTTTAATGCCTCAATTTTTAGGCCTTGTTAGGGTTTTGAATGTCTTAAATAAAACAAATTAGGAGTAATTTAGACATTATTAATTAGAGATTAAGATTTGTTTGGAAACGATTGATGAGTACTGGTGTAAATTGGAATGAATTGAGATGATGGGTATATACTTTTTGTTATAGTGAGTATATACTTTATTTCAAATCAAGGTATAGCGGAGAATTTAGCTTATTTATTTTAACATATTTTTCGATAATATCTATCTTTCCTCTTTAAAAAGGCCATTCAAATAAAAAGAAAGTGGAAGTAGGGTTTCCATGTCGCTAATTTCTTTATTTTGGATCATTTTTTTCACTTCTTGAAATGAAAACCATCTGACTTCGCTCACTTCATTCAGGTCATAGTCTGACTGTTCTTTGGCGGCTAGTTCGGCAAAGACAATATGGATTTTTTTATCTGAAACACTGTTTAAAGGATGGCAGCTGTAAATGGTTCTCATGTTTTTGATTTGATAACCTGTTTCTTCAAAAGTTTCTCGTTTGGCTGTTTCTTTGGGGTTTTCACCTTCTTCCATTAGGCCTCCTGGAATTTCCCATTGTAATGTTTGGGTTTGATATCGAGGAGACTTGATCATGCAAATTTCTCCTTTTTTGTTTGTCACTACAATCATGACGCCTTCGGCAGGAAAATCTAAAAAATGATATTCCTCAATGATATGCCCTGAAGGCATTTGAACTTTGTCAACGTGAAGATTGAGCCATTTGCTTTCGTAGATGGTTTTGCGTTGAAGTCGTTTGGGGAGCATGATTTACGATGTTATTTTTTACCTTAATGAAGGCGAGGTTTCGAAACCTCGCCTTCAGGATTTGATTCATTATTTTTTTTTCCTCGCAACAAAACACTCAATACCACTGACAATACAAAAATAAGGACAATGGCCCAGAATTTGCCTTGGGTGCCTAAAAAGAGGGATGAGATGCCGAAGGTGGCGGCGAGGGCGTAGATGGCGAGGAGGACTTGGCGTTCGCTGAAGCCGAAGTCTAGGAGTCGGTGGTGTAGGTGGACGGCTTTTCGCTCGCGGTCCCATTCACCACCTTTCCAGGGGGCTTGTTTGTTGGCGAGGCGCCTGATGATCACGAAGAGGGCATCCAAAATAGGGAAGCCAAGGATTAAGAAGGCAGTGGCGATTTTTCCGCCTGAAAAAATGGCGAGGGCAGCTAATAGCAGTCCAAAAAACATGGAACCTGAATCGCCGATGATGATTTTGGGGGGGTAGAAATCAAAAAGCCAAAACCCTAGGGCAATCATGGCGACGATGATGGCAAGAAGGGCAGTTTGGGGTTGGCTGACGACGTCTGAAATGCTCAAGAAAAACATGGTGAGACCGCCAATGAAAGTTAGCCCGCTGGTGAGTCCAGGGATGCCGTCCATCCAGTTCATGGTGTTGATGATCAAGACAATCCAAATGAGGGTGAAAACTCCTGAAAGGGCTAGTATTTCGATGTTTTTTCCTCCAAATTCAAATAAAAATTTCAGTTGGTTGAGTTCAATGGTTCCGCCCAAAGGGTTGGTGATGACTTCTACGCCTATTCCTGAAACAATCATGATGCCTGCCACCAGTATATGAACGATCAGTCTAATCCAACTGGGCAGGCTCAGGCGGTCATCGATGAAGCTGATCAAAACCAGTAATCCACTCCCCAAAATCAAACCCATGAGCTTGGGGGTCAACTCCAAAAAAATAAGGCTGAGGATCACAAAAACGAAGAAGAGCAAGACACCTCCGGGGTAGGGGATGGGCTTTCGTTTGTATCCATATTTTTGAGGATTGTCTAAAAGCCCCCATTTTGGAAAGAATCGCATGGCCAACCATCCAACTAAAAGGGTCAAGCCAAAAGCGGTGATGGCTGGAACTAGATAGTTCATTTATAAAGGGACTAAGAACTAAGGACTATGGACCAAGATAGAGCTTACTGCTTATTCCTTAGTTTTGCATTTAAAAATTTAATTCACCTGAACTGTTTGATGAACCAGAGTTGTTTATGCTGGGGCTAGAGTCGCTTTCGACGGTAAAGATTAAATAGACGCCAAAGACAATGGTGACCAGGGAAAGAAGGGTAAATAAGGCCACGATGTATTTAAATCGAGGGCTGAGGTGTCGGAATTTGATGGTGTGCCGAAAAATAAGGACGCTGATGGCGGCTAGAATTAAGACCAGTACAATGAATATAAAAACGATGAGTCCCATGATTCAAATTTAGTTTATCTGCATTTTAGCACATTTTTTGGGAAATCAATTTGACATGTGCTGATTTTTTTATACAATTTGATCTTAATAAGCTCTTAATAAATTCCTCATGCCTTCTCAACTTTCTCCTGAATCACGTTTTCTCCCAAGCGCTCAGCCTCCTATTCGAGGTGATTCCAGATTAAAACTTAGGCACGTTCTTTTGTCTCTTGGACTTGTGAGTTGTGGGGGTGGTATCAGTGAGCGAGCTGTTTTTTCACGTGATGTGAGAGTTGATCCTTGTGAGAACGTAGATGCAAAGGCAGGTCCAATTTTTGAAGGTGTGGGCTGGGCACGGCCTCCTGAACCAGTGGATTGTGAGGATCAGGGAATGGTTCAAATTTCTGATGTTTTGGATGGGAATGGTAGTCCTTATTGCGAGCGTTACGGAGCGTGTGGTGAAAAGGTGAGAATGGCGGTTTTTTCTATTCCCTTTGATGATCCTGATGAGCCTGTTAAAGCTGATTTTAATACTGATTTAGGTTGGATGGTTTGGGATGCTTCCGGAGATAGACAGATTGATTCTATTCAGTTTGAAGGAAGAAGTGGAGGAGTTCACCAGCCAAAACCCTGGGATTATTTAGAGCTCCGTAACTTTGAATAATTTTTTTGTTCAATAAATGGTGCATCCACTCTTTTTCAAGGCTGATTTAATTGATATAATGTCTCACGTTTTTACTGACTTAATTCATTTTTCATGTCCCCATCGATTGAAGCGAAGCGTCATAGTTTGGCTCACATTCTGGCTCAGGCTGTTTTAGATATGTTTCCTGAGGCGAAGTTGGGGATTGGGCCGTCCATAGACAATGGATTTTATTATGATTTTGAACTCCCTCGGACTTTGATTCCTGAAGATTTGCCGATTTTGGAGAAGAAAATGAAACATATCGTCAAACAGAATCAAGTGTTTACGAATGAAATGAAATCTGCCGATGAGGCGATTGCTTTTTTGAAAGAAATCAACCAGCCCTACAAGATTGAATTGGCTGAGGGCTTCAAGGCCGAAGGGGCCACTGAGCTCGGTTTTCATCGCAATGGTCCTTTTGTGGATCTTTGCCGTGGAGGCCACATTGAATCCACTAATCAGATTGAAATGGGTTCTTTTGCCCTTGATCGCATTGCAGGAGCTTACTGGAAAGGGGACGAGAAGAATCCGATGTTGCAACGCATTTATGGGCTGGCGTTTGAGAACAAGGATGAATTAGAAAAATATCTTGAAATGCGGCGAGAGGCCGAGAAGCGCGATCATCGGAAGTTGGGGAAGCAGTTGGAGCTTTTTGCCTTCAATGAAAATGTGGGGCCTGGCCTCCCGCTTTGGCTTCCTAAAGGAACGGTGCTTGTCGAGGAGTTGGAGAAATTGGCCAAAGAGACTGAGCAAAGTGCTGGTTATCATCGGGTGCGCTCGCCTCATTTGACTAAAGGAAAATTGTATGAGCTCTCGGGTCATTTGGCTCATTATAAAGAAGTCATGTATCCGGCGATGGAGTTGGATGGAGAGGAAGCCTATTATGTGAAGCCGATGAACTGCCCGCATCATCATATGATTTTTAAGGCGACTCCTAAAAGTTACCGGGATTTACCTTTGCGTTATGCGGAGTATGGCACCTGTTATCGTTACGAAGGGTCTGGGGCTTTGTTTGGGCTGATGCGTGTGCGTAGTTTGCAGATGAATGATGCCCATATGTATTGTACCGAAGCTCAATTTGAAGAAGAGTTTATTGGCGTCACTCAGATGTATCTCAAATATTTTGAACTCTTTGGGATTGAAAAGTATGTGATGCGGCTTTCGCTTCATGATCCGAAAAAATTGGGAGATAAATATGTGGATGAACCTGAACTTTGGAAAAAAACCGAGGACATGGTGCGTCGGGCCATGCAAAAAGCGGGGGTGAATTTTGTGGAAGTGCAAGATGAGGCGGCCTTTTACGGGCCTAAAATTGATATCGAGGTTTACAGTGCGATTGGTCGAGAATTTACCTTGGCAACCAATCAGGTGGATTTTGCGGTGCCCAAACGCATGGGGGTGACCTACACCGATGAGAACGGTGAGGATGCTTATCCACTGGTCATTCATCGGGCTCCCCTGGGTACTCACGAGCGCTTCATTGGATTCTTGATTGAGCATTTTGGAGGTGCGTTTCCAACCTGGTTGGCGCCGACTCAAGTGGTTTTGATTCCCGTGGCAGGGGCTCATGAGGATTATGCACGATCCTTGGAGGCAGAACTGTTTGATAGTGGAGTGCGCGTAGAAGTTCTTACCGCTGAAGAGTCGCTTGGAAAACGGATTCGAACGGCTGAAAAGCAAAAAATCCCTTACATGCTTGTGATGGGGGATCAGGAGGTGTCGGACGAAACGGTGACGGTTCGGGATTACAAAACGAAAGAGCAAGTGGCTGAACCGAAAGATGGCTTTTTGGAACGCTTGCTCCTCGAAATTGATGAGCGGAAACTCTAAGTGTTATTCAAATGTTTTGAATATATTCCGAGTGTCTCCAAAAAAGAGATCAACGATGGCTTTGTTGATGGCGAGGAATTCTCGCTTTTGATAGTCGTCCATGTTTAAATAGATTTGCTTGTCGGCGGACATACCGACGGCATCCATGCCAAAACTGTCGGCCATGAAAAGGGCTCGGGGTAGATGGTATTCTTGGCTAACGATGGTGATGGCTTTTTCTTCTTTGGCAATATTTTCGATGGAGGCCAGGGTGTTGAGTCCCCAGGGGTCCTCGATGATGTGTTCGGCAGGGACCCCTTGCTGAATGGCATAGGTTTTCATGTCTTTGGCTTCCCATTCTCCGCCGCTCATGACGAGTTTTTGGACTTTTCCAGCCTGGTAAAGTTCAATGGCGGTGTCGACACGGTCTTTTAAAATGTCTGAAAGGCGATTGGGGTAGGCGGCGGCTCCTAGAACCAATGCGGTGTCTTTGGTGGGAATGGTTTCGATGTTGTTGTAGGTATGATGACCCCCTTGTATTTTAACAAATCCTGTGGCAGCAAAAGGGCTTACAATGCCCATGGAGAGGATGAGTCCGATGGTGATGAAGCCGTTTTTCATGATGGATTGATTATAGCTTTTTGGGTCGTTTTTGGGAAGTGGTTTCGTTGTTGGCTGTAATCATTTATGCTCAAATTAATTACGTCATTAATGACGTAATTTTTGTATTCATTTGACTTTGGGGTTCAAAACAAATAAAATCCTTTTGCATTTTTTGATGCTTATTTTGTGCCCGGATGGCGGAATTGGTAGACGCGCACGACTCAAAATCGTGTTCCTTCGGGAGTGAGAGTTCGATTCTCTCTCCGGGCACCATTGCAATTATATATTTTTTGTGTTATAATAAAATAAGTAACCTAGGCATCATGGAAAACATGGAAAACCCTACACTACACCATAATAAAGCAGGTGCATATTCTCAATTAAGAGAGGGGGGGGGTCTTTATATTTAAATGCAGATAGGTCTGATCGCATAGAATATAACGATTGGATAAATCAGTATTCCAGTAGATTGTGCTTTGATGATAGTCGTGGTGGCGCTTGTTCAGCTCAATTTTTAGAAACTAAGATGAATAGCCTAGGTGATGATGAGGTATTGGTCATTTTTGCAATGAATTACTTTGCTGGTGAAAATGGTCTACCTGTTTTACAGGTTGTAAGGCCGGAAGACCTGACAGGAATTAGTCGACTTACAGTAAAAAAAGTTGCGGCGGTGCCAATTGATATAGTTAAAAGTGCTTTGCCAGGCCCTGAAAATAAAGGATATGAAGCTCCTAAGGTTTCCCCTGAAGGATCTGTTAACACTGAAAGATTCCTCTCAAAATATATTATTACTAATGCTGAATTTTCAATCGAAGAGCGCCAGCAAATTGCAGATCATGTGAGGAAACAAAGAGGTCCTTGGTCCGTCAGGGATTTAGTAACTAAAGTAATAAGAGATGAAAATACAGTAATAATTGAAAGAGAAGGTTCGGGCACTTCATTCATTTACTTGAACAAAAGCTAGGCTTTCCTTAGTTTTTTCTTTATAGGCAAAAAACCCCTTAATCATTTACTTGATTAGTTCGATTTTCTGAGCTGATCGGCCTCATAAAAGGATAAAACAGAAAGAAGAATGGTCTGCTTTGAGTGCATTTATAATAAATTAGGAATAAACGAAATTTTTGCGGGCTAGGATATTAAGTTTTAAGCTTCAATAAGCCTTAATTACTTAATATTTTTTGTCATGCAAAAAAAAGCGAGATATAATCTCGCCTTTTTTGTATTGGAATTAAAGTGATTTACTCTAGAATGATTCACATTCAATCTCGTTACCATCGGCGTCAATAACACAAAGTTTTTTTGGGTATACTGTGTGATCTCGGTAATTATATTGAGATAAAAATTCAGTACCCATTCCAGCTGCAAATCCTCCATGAACTTCAATAGTTTGACCATTATCTTTTCCAAATGAAAAGAAGGGGAAATCTTGTTCTAATGGTTCAAAATCACTTGTGTTTGCTAGGCCTATGGATTCATTATTGAGGTTATAGTAAGCAATATAAGGGAAGCCAAGAAATGCTTGATTATAGTTATAATCAACAGCTGCGATGAATAAACTATTGTCCACTGACAAACATGCTTCAGAAATGTACTCCAATGGTTTTAAGTCTTCAATATTGTCATCACCAGTTTCACCTTTGTGCATAGGAAAAATTTGCTCTTCTACTGTGGTTTTCCATGCTTTGTCAAACCCCTCAAAAAACTCTTCATCTTCGTAATTTTCAATTGGTCCGCAGTCCTCAAAATAGGCTAGGGCTTTATCATTTTCATTCATTGCTTCATCACCTTCCATGTTTTCCTCCGTTTCTGATGAAGTTTCAGTTGTCTGATTCACACTGTCATTTTCTGTCGTTGAGTCTGGTTCATTTGTAGCTTCGCAGGCAGCTAGTACAAGGCTGGTTACAAGCGCCAAGGCGAATAATGGTAATTTTTTCATTTCTTTTTGGGGTTAATAAAATTAAAGAAATAGTTTATTGGATACTTGCACTGTTATTTCCTTTAATCAATAGATTTTTTGTGGTTATTTGCTGTCATCTTTTTTTTGGCACTTCTTAATTTTTTTGATGGCTTTTTTATGCTCTTTTTCATTAAAAATGGAGTTTAAATTTAGACTTGATAGTTTAACTTATTATTTTAGTTATGTTATTTTTTTGACAACACGATCACCCGACCTGGAGTGGATTCGATGCCAGGCTCCTGATAATCATGCAGGGCGCTTAAGAGGACGTCATACTCATAACTAAAATCTTCGCCATGTTGGGTGCCCACGTCGTTGGTGATGAAGTGGCTTCGGCTAAAGCCTTTGATGACCATCATGTGATAATAGGGGCCCTCTCCTGAGTAGTTAGGGTTACCTAGCATGCGTCCCGCAAAGGGGGCGACGATCAAATGGCCTTGGGCGAGTTCTTTTTTCAAACCCTCCACACTGGGATCATTGATGACTTTGGTTTGAAGGGCATTCTCAAAAAAATTCTCATAAAGTTCTACCACTTGATCCACGGTGGTGCTTTCGTAGTAGCCAAAATGTTCATTTTGCCATTCGACCATTTCTAAAATCAGTCGCTTGAAAGTGGCTTTATCGATTTCTTTTTCGATCATTCCATAATGAGCCACGATGAGTGATGCTTCTTCACAGGCGTCTTGCCAAGGCTGACTCCAGTCTCCTTCTGGGGCTTGGGAGAAAAATGGTGCGTCTAGATTCAGTTCTGTGGCATGTTCGACAAACCAATTCAGCCATTTGTAATCTTCATGTTTTGATCTTTGTGCTATTTGAGAAAGTTCACCAGATCCAAACGTGTTTGGAGTCCCTAATGTGAACGATATTAATAAGGCGATCAAAACATTCCCCATGTTTTGTTTGATTGATTTAATCTCGGCTGCCCATTACACGAAGTAAAAGCAGGAAGAGATTGATAAAGTCTAAATAGAGATCTAGGGCTCCGTAAATGGCCATGCTTTCAGGCCCCCCAGAAACGGCAATTTGCTTTAATTTTTGATGATCGTAGGCCGACAGTCCTGCAAATATGATGATCCCACCGAAGGTGAAAATCCAGTCAATCATAGGGCTAGCCAGCCAAAAATTGACCAAACCTCCAATGATCAAACCGATCAAAGCCATGAATAAGAAACTTCCAAGTCCAGATAGATCTCGTTTGGTGGTGTAGCCAAATAAACTGGTCGCGGCGTACATGCCAGTGGTCACAAGGAAAACTTGGAAGATGGAAGCCGTGGTGTATTCCAAAAAGATCCATGATAGGGTAACTCCATTTAGTGCAGCGTAGGCTAAGAAGGCTGTTACAGCCCCTACGTAAGACATTTTATGAACACGTGCTGCCAAATAAACCACTAGGCCTAGCTCAACGATGATGAGTCCAAATAGCAAGGTGGGGCGCAGGCTCAGAAAGCTGCTGATGGTGGCTGAATTCGAAACGTACCAAGCAATCAAGGTGGTGAGGCCTAGGGCGACTGTCATCCATTTATATACCTGAGCAAAATAGGTGCTGATGGCTGTGTCAGTGGCCATGCTGGGATGGGTGGAGGTGGGTGAGTTCATTTTTTATAAATCAATGTTTAAATATTTTGTTGGATTGATTATACCTTTTTTTGGATTAAAAACAAGTTTTACCCTTATCGTTTTATTTGTATTGGGCTGACTAAAATAACAATTTGACTTTTTTTCACGCATCGATATAATCTTTCTGCTAAACTTTTAATGTTTAGACCCACCTTTGACGAGTCGCCATCGTCTAGTGGTTAGGACTCCAGGTTTTCATCCTGGCAACAGGGGTTCGATTCCCCTTGGCGATACCAACAAGAAGCTGATGTTCTATCGGCTTTTTGTTTAGGTTACTTTTTTCTTAAAAATCATTTGCATTGGTGGCTAGGAAGCGTAAAATTGGTCCGTGTTTCTGGAGAACTTTGCTCAAAGCAGCGGCCTTTGGATTGCCCTTGTTATTTTTGTTTTAACCTTTACTGGCGTCGTTTTTGAGGTTTTTGACAAATCCGTGGTGGCTATGGTGGGGGCTATTTCGCTGGTTTTAAGTGGTGTTCTTAGCTTTGACCAGGCGGTGGAGTCCATCAACTTTGAGATCATTGCCTTGTTGGCGGCCATGATGATTATTGTTGAGATTGCAGAGGAGTCGGGCTTGTTCACCATGATTAATTTTAAATTAGCTAAATTTTCCAAAGGGAACCCCTTTTTCATATTCTTGTTTTTTACCCTGATTACAGCCATTGGTTCAGCTTTTCTAGACAATGTGACGATTGTTTTGATTGTAGTTCCGATTACCATCGCTTTGGTCAGAGGGCTGGGTTACAATCCTTTTATATATGTCATGGCGGAGATCATGATTTCGAATATTGGGGGTGCATGGACCTTGATTGGGGACCCTCCCAATGTTTTGGTAGGAACAGCGGTTGGCTTTAGCTTTAACAGCTTCATTGTTACCTTGGCCATCCCTATCTTTTTGAGTATTCTTGCTTTGTTGGCTGCTTTTTATACGATTCATTGGAAGGATTTGAAGCCGATTCATCATCATCTTCCGAAGTTGTTTATGAGTAATGTCCTCCTCAAAAAACTTGAATATAAGCACCAAAAAACTCACTTGAGTAAAGCGTATATGACCAAAGTGGTCATTGCCTTCTTGTTGACTATTTTAGGCTTTTTATTTCAAGGGTTTTTGAATTTGCCGATTGCAGTGATTGCGGCAACGGGTGCTTTTTTACTTATGTTGGTGGTGAACAAACAAATTCATGCCCATCATATTTTTAGTAAAATTGAATGGTCTACCCTGGGCTTTTTTGCAGGATTGTTTGTAGTGGTGGCTGGCTTGGAACACTCGGGAATTTTGAATGTATTGGCTCAATCGATTGTAGGGATGACGGATAATTTTAATTTACTTATTTTGATCATTTTGTGGGCGTCTGGCTTTTTGTCTACTTTGGTGAATAATGTTCCTTTTGTGACGGTGATGATTCCGATCTTGATGACGGTGACGGGGCACTATTCGGGTAATCCTCATGCGGACATTTTATGGTGGGCTTTGATTTTAGGTTCTGCCTTAGGGGGTAATGGAACGGTGATTGGTGCTTCTGCCAATGTGATTGGAGTCGACTTGGCCCAAAAAAATGGGCTTAAAATTAGTTTTCTCTCTTATCTTAAATACAGTTTACCGCTTACGATTGTCACTTTGGTTATTTCTTCTGCTTATCTTTTAATTTGGGCTAACTATTTCTAACAGTATTAAACAGCAATTGTCGGCTTTGTTCCGTAACATTGAGGTGGATTTGGGCACCCATGGTTTCTGCATTTTAGTGCTTGAAAGTTTTGCAGTGGCTTTGGATCAATATCGTATCAAGACGAAAGAGCAGCTTTTGCAGCAATGTACTGAAATTTTTGAATTGATTCAGACGGTTAAGCCTCGTTACGCTATTTTGATTGATAGTTTTTATAAGATTTTGTGTCAGGTCAGTTCTGAAAAAGGTTCGGTGGCCGAGATTATTGAGAGTATTGATCAAATTAAAAAAAGTGTGCAACATGAAATGAAAGATCTTCTAAAAGCTGCCGAGACAATTGAGGCTGATGGTAAAACGGTTTTGATTTACGATCATAGTCATACGGTTCAGAACGCCCTGCATCATTTGCATAAAAAGGGTCAGCGGTTCAATGTTTTGCTGGCTGAGCAGGATTTAGACAAAACGGAAGATAATGTTGAATTTTTTCACACTCATAAAATTCCTTTCAAAGTCGTGCCGGCCTATATGCTGTCTCATTTAGAAGAGACGATTGACATGGCTTTTTTTGGTGCGGTAACCTTTCAAGAAGGGGGTCGATTTGTCATGGATCCGGGGAGTAAGTCGATTATTTCGGAATTGAAATTGGAGGGTAAGAAAATCTTTCTTTTTCTAACCACGTCTAAATTTTCTCTTTGGCCCGTGAAGGAAAAAAACAGTCAAATTCATGTTAAGTCTGATATTCGGGCGCATCACATCATGAATAAGATTGAGTTTGAACGGATTAAGTTTTCTCACGATCGCGTTTCGGTGGATTTGGTGGATTGTGTCGTGACAGAGAAGGGGATTTTCAAGGCTTCCGAATTGAAAAAAGAATTTGATCGTCAAATGGCGCAACGGGAGAAGGTGGAGGAGAGGATTAAGATGAAATTGGGGTAGTACTTATGAGTGATAGGTGGGTATATACTTTTGTTTACGGTGGGTATATACTTTCTCTTCAATTACGAGTTACTAATTACGAATTACGAGTTTTCTTAATTTATCCTCCCCCTTCGGGGGAGTTAGAGAGGGCTTCTGAAAGCTGATTTTAGCTAATCTCTACTCGCTATTCGCTAATCGCTTGCAGAAAAAAGTATTGAGTCGAACCCCAGCATTTCGACGAAGGTAAGTATATAGTTGGGGAGGGGATAGGTATATACTTCCTTTAAAAAATTGTTTTTGGGCTTCCAAAATGAATGGATTTTGGGTATACTGAAGCCTCCTCCAATAATTAAGTAACTTCATTTTCACATCATGATCAAACGTGCGCTCATTTCTGTTTCTGATAAGACCGGCATTGCCGAATTGGCTAAGGCTCTTGCTGATAAAAATGTTGAAATTCTTAGTACGGGTGGCACGGCTCAGCTCATCCGAGACCATGGGGTTGAGGTGAAAGATGTGACCGATTATACCGGCTTTCCTGAGATGATGAATGGTCGTGTGAAAACCTTGCATCCAAAAATTCATGGCGGTCTTTTAGCCCTTCGTGATAACCAGGAGCATATGTCTGTGGCTTCCGAGAATGATATTCAGATGATTGATTTGGTGGTGGTGAATTTGTATCCCTTTGAAGCGACGATTCAAAAAGAAGGCGTGACCTTGGAAGAGGCGATTGAGAACATAGACATTGGGGGGCCAAGCATGCTCCGGAGTGCGGCTAAAAATTATCAATCGGTGACGGTAGTCACTGATCCTGCTGATTATGAGCGAGTCCTCGATGAGATTGAATCCGAGGGGGATACCTCTTTAGAAACCCGTCGCTACTTGGCGGAAAAAGTCTTTGCTCAGACGGCTCGCTACGACAGTTTGATTGCAGAATATTTAACCGAGGGTCATGTCAAACATATTGTTCTTGAGAAACAGGCGGATTTGCGGTATGGCGAAAATCCTCATCAGGCCGCTCGTTTTTATAAAGATGTTCCTGGGCACTTGGAGGCGAGTTTGGTTTCGGCTGAGCAGCTTCAGGGGAAGGCGATGAGTTACAACAATATCATGGATGCAGATGGAGCCCTGAGTTTGGTGCGTGAATTTATGGAGCCGACGGTAGCTTTCATCAAACATGCCAATCCTTGTGGGATTGCGATGGCTGCGACTATTGAAACCGCTTATCATCATGCCCACGATTGTGATCCGAAGTCTGCGTTTGGAGGAATTATTTGTCTTAATCGTCCAGTGACCAAAGCGATTGCTGAGCATATTGTGAGTAAGTTTTTTGAAGTGGTGATTGCCCCTGATTTTGAGGCGGACACGTTGGAGATTTTTGCTCAAAAGAAAAATCTTCGCTTGCTTAAGGTTGGGGAGATTGGCCCTGAGCCGAAGGCTAAAAACTATCGAAAGGTCAGTGGAGGACTCTTGATTCAAGATTTGGACACGGCTCATGTGTCGGCAACCGATTTGAAAGTGGTGACCAAGCGTCAACCGACGGATCAAGAAATGAAAGACATGCTTTTTGGATGGCATACGGTCAAACATGTGAAATCGAATGCGATTGTGCTGGTGAAGGAGGGGATGACGGTGGGGATTGGTGCGGGTCAAATGAGTCGGGTGGATGCGGTAGAGATTTCAATTTCGAAGGCGATGGATCGTCAAACCGGTTCTGTGATGGCGAGCGATGCCTTCTTTCCTTTTCCAGACAGTATCGAAGCAGCCTCTAAAAATGGAATCACGGCGATCATTCAACCCGGAGGATCGATTAAAGATCAGGATGTGATTGAGGCGGCGGATGCGGCTGGGATTGCGATGGTGTTTACGGGGATGAGGGCATTTTTGCATTAGATTTTTAAATTGTTCGTATTCATTTTCATTTTTATCATCTGATTTGTTTATTTGATGTTTTTTTCTTTTCGTTCATTTTTGACGCCAAAAACGAACCAAAAAGCCTGCCTGCCGGCAGGCAGGCGCTGGGGAGAACATGAAGCGGACTCATCCTTTTATCCTTTATTCATCATTTTACCCGCGCGTTTCTCCCCAGACCCCTGAATTTCCGGGAAATCAACACATTGAGAATGATTTCATTAGCTGTTATTCTTGGGTTTGTAATTTTAGATAATGAAGAGTGATTTTGGATTTAAATAAAAAATTTAACTCGGCATTAGAGAAGCTTCCTTCTTTTAAGAAGGTGGTGGTGGGGTGTTCGGGGGGGGTGGACAGTGTGGTGTTGGCTCATGTTTTGAAGGAGTTGGGCGTTGAGGTGGTCTTGGCGCATTTGAACCATGGGCTTCGCGCGGAGGCGAGTGATGGGGATGAGTTTTTTGTGAAGGATTTGGCTCAAAAATGGGGGCTGACTTTTGTGAGTCAAAAGGTGTCCGTGCCTAAAAAAGGAAACTTAGAAGCTGAAGCGCGAGTGATCCGTCGTGTTTTTTTAAAAGAGGTCATGCATGAGTTTCAGGCAGATTTTGTGGCTTTGGGGCATCATTTTGATGATCAGATTGAGACAGTTTTGATGCATGAGCGGCGTGGTGCTGGACTTCGTGGTCAGCGAGGAATGCAGCTGTTGTCGGATGTCTTCATTCGTCCACTTTTGGATTGTTCTCGGGCTGAGATTGAGGCTTATGCCAAGGTGCATGCTTTAGATTTCCGGATGGATGCCTCGAATTTGGACCCTCGATTCACGCGGAATCATCTGAGACATCGGGTAATTCCAGAGCTAAATAAGGATCCTGCCTTTGAATCAGAAATGCGGATTAAGATCAAGGCAGCCCAGTCTCAATTTGAGCAACTACAGTCCAAAAAGAATGATTGGTTGCAGGCTCATTTTCGAAATCATTGTTTTTCTCGCGAGGCTTTTGCTTCTTTGGATGAGAGTTTGCAGGGGGAGCTTCTGATCGAATGGTTTGGTTCACAGGATCTTTATGCTAAGCAGCTGAAAGCGATGATGAGGTTTATTCGGATGGCTAAGACGGGAGCTTTGTTTGAATGGAGACAAAAACAGTTGCGGATTGAATATGATCGGGTGCGTGTGGTGGATGTGGATTCGGCAGATCTGTCCGAAATTCCCATTAATGGGATGGTGGAGTGGGGGAATTATCGTATTTCTGTGACTGAATTGAAGGGGTTGAAGGTGCGTTCCTGGCG
>JAUHWS010000033.1 GCA_030427295.1 bacterium
GAACTCAATTTTAATGACGATGGCAGTTGGACCATCGAAAATGATTTGGGGTATCAAATCACCATCCAAAAAGGCTACGCGACCTTGTCCGGTCTGCAGCTGGTCCGTTGTGAAAACACCCCTTCCCCCCTCATTCCCGAGGCATACGCCGAACATGGGGACATTTCTGACATCGCTGAACTTCCTTATTTTTATGTGCAAGATTTAACTCAGCTCGACAAGTATCAATCAGAATTACAAGACATTTCAACCGCCGACTATTGTTCTGGCTACATGATCCTGTCTCGAGCCAATGAAAAAGCAGCCATAAAAGGCTATCAAGGAGACGACATCGACCCCCAAAAAACAACCCTGTATTTATCAGGCGCTTATCAAAAAAAGGGGGACGACCAAATCGTTCAATTTGCCCTCAATACAGACTATTCCCACAGCGAGTTCAAAGCCATTTTTGACATCATTGGTCAGCTAGAAGACATGAAGCATGCCACCATCAACGTCACGGCTAATTTTCATCTCGCTCAACTATTCAACGGCATCGAAATGAGTGAAATTGAAGATCCTGTTGTTCAAAATCGCTTGGTTCGAAATCTCATTGAATCCGCAGAAATAAAACTTAAAAATACTAAACTATAATTTCATGGAAGAGCGTAGTAATCTTTTTATCTTTCTCCTCATAGGTATTTTGCTCGGAGCAGGAGTCATCTGGGGTTACTTTAAAGTTCAATCCCAATCAGAACGCACCATTTCCAATACGCATTCTGAAATGGGTTATTACCAAGCCTTGGGGTATAAAATCCACGATCCTACCACACATGGTGTCGTTGAAACAGACCCCGAAAAACCCATCCCATCCGTCAGTTTCGAGTTAAAAGAAGATGCCATGTCTGGCTACAATGTGGTCATCAGCACCGAAAATTTCACCTTCACTCCCGAGCGAGCCAGCGAACTCTCCCAAATCAATAATGAAGGCCATGCCCACATCATCGTCAACGGATACAAAATCGATCGGCTTTATGGTTCATACTATCACCTCAAGCCCAACCTGCTCCAGCCCGGCGAAAATGAAATCACCGTCAGTCTGAATGCCAACGACCACGCCGATTGGACTCTGGACGAAAAAGCCGTCAAAGCCACTCAAATGTTCACTCCCGAAGCATCAGATGACACCTCAACCGTGGAAGGAATGTAATCTAGCGCAAACTGTCTGAACTCGTCTCTCGAATGCGATCCAAGCGAACATTTTTCACTTGTTCCCGAATCCCATCTTCCAGCTTCACCTTCGGCTCATAACCCAGTACCTCCTGAATTTTTGTGATATCCGCATGTTGACCCATCACATACCCTTCCTTCACCGGATTCTCAATATATTTGGCCTCCACACCATTGTCGAAGGCTTTTTTGAGGGCATCCACAATTTCATTCAGACTCGTCGAACGCCCTGTCCCGATATTAAACACATCTGCCCCCAACTTCTTTTCTGTCTCAATCGCCAAGGTGATGGCCTGGGCCACATCTCGCACATTCGTGAAATCTCTAAATTGAGTTCCATCTCCATAAATCACAGGGGATAAGCCACGCGCCATGTCCCAACAAAATTGAGACACCAAATTCGCATAAATTCCTTTTGCCTCCTCATTGGGACCGTAAACACTCATGAAACGAAAGCCGATGATATCAATGTCAGGGTAAACTTTATTATAGCAAGCGGCGCTGTATTCATACATTCGCTTGGTCACAGCATAATGATTAATCGGGGTGACCTCCTGGGTCTCAATCAAAGGAATGGGGTTGTTTCCATAAAGCGATGAGGTCGACGCATACAAAAATTTCCTCACCCCATTTTTGCGGGCCCATTCCAAAGTGGTCAAAAAAGATTCAATAGAGTTCACATATCCCTCCACCAGCCCGTCTCCCATAAACATCGGGGCGCTGGACGTTCCCGCTAAATGCAAAACGTAGTCAACAGGCCCCACCTGATCCAAATCTTCCATGTTGCAAGCATCGCCCTCAATGAAAGTAACGTCATCATCCAAATTCCGTTTGTCCCCTAAAAACAAATTATCCAAAGCGGTAATATCATAATTTCCCTTATTCAGATTACAAAAGTTCGAACCGATAAAACCCGCTCCACCAGTTACCAATATTTTTTGCATGATCATTTGGATTAAATTCTAGATGCCAGTCTACCCCAAAAAATGGACCCTGCCAAATCCTCTTTATCCAACAAAAAAGCCACCTCTGAAGAAGTGGCTTTTTGATTTCCAGTCAAAGGAAATTAGTTGAGCATGGCTTTTAGAAGAACCATGTCAAGTTGCGGATGCTCCATAACATTTTGTTGAGGTTCGCTAGGAACACCAGCATTCATGTTTTCTTCTGCAGTCTTAGTTCCATCAGGTTGTCCACCTTCGAAACCACTGTTAAGAGCTTCATTTTCTTCTGTCCCCGCATCGTAGTTCATGGCATCCATCATTTCACCAGATTTAAGCATCATGCTGTCCACCAAAGCATAACCATCGTTTGATCCAACGGCCATTGCAATAACAGAAACATACATGTCTTCACTCATCATTTCATCCATAACCATTTCCATGCTAGCTCCTGGTTCCATAGCAGCGATGTCATAAACAGCCATCACATTTTCGTCTGCTTCTAGCAAAGTTTTGAGCTCAGCAGGATCTCCCCATTCAGCAAGAGGCTCAAGGGCATCTGGAGCATTTGATCCTTCAAAATCAAGAGAAGCATCAGCACTGTGAACCACAAGTAGACCTGGAGAAAGCGTTTGATCTTCACTCACATTTTCAAGTGTAAGGACCAATTTAGCCATCACCTGACCACGGATTTCTCCGTCAGGATTCGCTTCAGTGTGTACATTAACGTACATCATGCCATCCATAAGTGCCTTCATTTCTTCATCAGTCATACCTTCCCAAGTTCCTTCAGAAACCCCATCAACGAAATCAGCGAGAGTGTGAACAGGATCTCCATTTTCACCTTCAGCTCCCATGTGTAGGTGAGCAGCAGTGATATCAGCATCTTCAAGACCTTCAACGGTCACGGTGTACATCAAGTCACTTCCTTTCAAAGTCATTTCAGCCATACCCATAGCGTCAGTTTCAACGGCAGGTACTTCTTGTGCACCGTCCAACATAGCGTGGTATTCAACTTCTTCGGTCATTTCCTCTCCTTCACCCTCTCCTTCTCCTTCACCCTCTCCTTCTCCAGCCATCATTCCTTCAAGTTCCAAGATGCGAGCTTCCATGGCATCCATTTGAGCTTGCATGCCGTTCAAACGAACATCCATGTATTCATGGTAACGCATCAACATGGTTACCACGTGAGCACGGTTGGCTTGGCCAGCTCCGTTGAAGTCACCGGTTTCACCTTCACCTTCAACCACTCCAATGCTATTAGCCCAAAGGGCAGAGTCATACCACCAATCAGACTCTTTCAAGTCTCCTCCAAAAACAACGGCAGCTTGTGCTGCAGTAACAGTCAGTACCAGCGCTCCCAAAATGGAGGCAGACACCGCTAGAAATTTCTTAGATTTCATAGAAAAAATAATTAAAAAATAAATCTATAATCCTTAATTTTATATTTCAACTAGCCTATTTTGTAAAGAAATTTGGGTTTTCAAAAAGTAGTTTTATGGATTGAACGCAAAATTTGATCATTCTGTGATTTCATTTTTAATGTTATGATGATGATCGACTCGTCACTGATCATTTATGTTTTTCAAAAAGAAAAAACCAAAACGTCTCTATTACCCCACCAAGTCAAAATGGTACCGTCGACCGCGTCGTCGAAAGCCAGCCGTACCTGCTCGTAAGCTCTTTGCCTCAAACATTCGCACAGGGTTTTCACGTGTGGTTAAGGATGCTTTTTTGTACATACTGGCCTTCATGGCACTCATTTTTTTTGTAGGATTCTTTTTGCTGTCCAATCGATTTTCCATCAATACCATTGAAGTGGCGCGAAGTGATCTCTACATCGACAATGCAGCCATCATCAATTTATTGTCAGACTACAAAGGCAAAAGCATATTCCGATTTTCCAAAGCCGATGCTCAAGTCTTGATTGAAGAAAATTTTCCTGAATTTTCATCGGTATCGGTCATCAAACTACTCCCCGATAAAATAAAGATAGAAGTAGAAACCCATCCTGTCGTCGCCAACGTCAGAGCCTTTTATTTATCCCCCCAGGTCGACAGCCTTTTAGAGGACAACGAAGAAAATGAAGATACAAGTGATTCAGGAGCTGAAAGCGCCGTCAGTTTTGATGAGGGTACAGAAAGCCATACCGAATCCAAAGAGAGTGTTACGCCTGTGGAACAGAGGGCCCTCATCAATAGTATTGGCCAAGCCATCCTCAATCAAGAAGAGGACCCCGAACTGATGACCTTGACCATTGAAGGATTAAAAAAACCCATTAAAGATCGAAAATTCGTCATCACGACTGATGAGATGCAGTATCTTCTTGATACCATTAAGTATTTCAACAATCTCATCAAAATGGAGATCAAAGGAGTCAGCTATCTGACCACGGCGCGAGAAATTCACCTCACCACCACCAACGACTTGGTCTTGTGGTTAACTGTTGAAAAAGATTATGAAAAGCAGCTCGACAAGTTTAACCGTGCCTACAAAGAGCGGGCTTTAGATCAGCAAAGCCTAGCCTACATTGATTTAAGACCCGCCGAAAAAGTCATTTATTGCCCGCGAGGAGCCGCTTGTGACCAGTAACACCTTCACCTATGATTCGCAGCCTAGCTAGTTTAATGCTACTGACCAACATGGGGCCAACCGAAATGGGCACCATCACTCCACCTGCAGAAGTGCTCGAATTCAATGAGGCCACGCTTTTAGAAGTCAATCCCGTTCCAATGTTAAAAGCCGACGCCTTAGCTCCTGACATCAAGGCCAAAGCAGCCCTATTGATGGATGTGAGTACCGGAATTATCCTCTACGAAAAAAATGCTGATGAAGCCCTGCCCATGGCCAGTTTGACCAAAATCATGACCGCCATGCTGATCCTTGAAAACCACGATCTGGATGAAGTGGTCGAAGTCCAATCCAATTTCAGCGAACTAGAAGGGGTTAAAATTGGCCTGCACCGGGGCGAAACCATGACCATCCATAATTTACTAAAAGCGTTACTCATCCGCTCCGCTGGGGATGCCGCCATGGCCCTGGCAGAATATCACAGCGGCTCGGTTGAGAACTTTGTAGAAGAAATGAACCAAAGGGCTCTCGATTTAGATCTATACAAAACCCACTTTGCCAATCCGGTCGGTTTGGATGACGTTGGACACAGCGCCTCAGCTAAAGATTTGGCCGTGTTAAGCCGTTATGCCATGCGACTCCCCGCCTTTCGAGACATCGTTAAAATGTCACAAGCCACCATCGAATCCGCCAATGGCCAATTTTCTTACAGCTTTGACTCCACCAATAAACTATTTGGGAGCTATCTCAATATTTTAGGAATCAAAACCGGCACGACCGACGAAGCCGGAGAAAGCCTCATCAACCTCGCCAAAAATGACAATGGAAATGAAGTCATCGCGGTTTTACTCAACAGCCCGGATCGCTTTCAAGAAAACAAAAGCATGATCGACTGGGCCTTCCGGAATTATCTTTGGTAGTTCGAATGGTTAACGAATGGGATGCGAATAGGTTGCGAATGGTTAACGAATAGCTTTCGAATGGCGGGTCGAATGGTTGTTTTAAACTGAATTTCAGCCACAATACGGCCCACAATACGGTCCACAATTCGGAGTTAATCAGTCAAGAGCTCATCAAATTAGCCCGCTGAATGTCCCGAGTGTGCTGCAGGACGGATATTTTTAAGCGCAATTGTTCAAAATCTGCCTCTGGCATGGCCTTGCTGCCAATCAATCCATATTGAATTTGAGTGTTTTTGCTTTGGATCAAAATGGTGATAACCGTTGCTAACATAACCACCAAGACGGCTGAGAATACCAGCTGATTCAAGTAAATCAATAAATTAAAAAGAGCATGGATCAAGGCAGCCAAAAAGAACCCTTGGGTCACCGACATGGATTTAAAAATCGTGTCTTTCCTAATAAATCTTTTCATCCAAAAGGGAATATGGTAAGAGGCATTTTCAATCTCATAGTTCGCCAACATCGATTGGCCAAAAAGTGAAATCCCATAAAAATAACCAAGTAGCCCCGAAGTTCCCACATGCAATAGGGTGGTGAAGAGAGATCGGTAGCTAAAAATAGTCACAAAATCAGCCGAATTCCAGTGAACATAGAAAAATAAAATATTTTCTACAAAGGCAAAAGCCAAGCCTATATATAGGGCATTGATCATGGCATTTCCCACCGAATTGATCTTTTTATAAACCAAAAAAGGATTGATCAAATACTTAAAATATTCCTCCGAGACGGCAAAAACAATCGTGCTGCCCGCCAATGAAAGAATAAAACTGTCCCGGTAAGTCAAATTAAAAATACCCTCCACCAGCAAAAAACTACCAAAAAAGAGCATGATAGGGGCTAAACTATAAAGCCGCCCATAAATCACTCTAAAATTATCCCTCCAATTCAATTGGTAGATCAGCCGTAGTGTCAATGCATGAAAAATGGAGAAGACAACAATAAACAAAATGATAAATAAGATTAAAAGAAGCAGCTCCAAAACAGCGCTCACAAAAATGGAACTCAAAAAAGGCCATTCTGTTTGTATGGCATCCATCAAAGTATCCAATACCCACCGATCAAAAACAATCACGGGCAAGATAGAAAGCATCCCCAAGAAGAAAATTTTAGCCACTTCCCGGCCCGATTGCCTGCGAGGATTTTTGATGTAAAAATAACTTCCCCAAAGCAAGATAGGCACAATCCCGATCAATATGGCAAACGAAAGATGAGGCATAAAATTATTGCATTATATTTTTTTATGTGTTATAATGAGTTTTCTTAAACAAAATTAACATCTAACAAAAATAAACATGGAAAATAAGTTTTTGAAACACCTGTCACGCAATAAAGTCGCTTATATTTTAGGCGTCATTGTGATTGCACTCGTGACCGTTTCCTTATCAAGCTCTCGTCTAAACCAAGATAATGTCGATAGCACTGTCACCGGTAACATTGGTGATTTACCAGTCAATGACTTGGCTTTTGACGTATCACCAGAGGCCGTCATGATGCCGGGACAAGAATACACGGTTTCCTTCAATTCATCTAGCGATAGACAAATTGTAGTTTACCTAGCCCCCGAAAATCCAGCCGATGGCCGTGCGGTCGTCCTCGATAAAATTTATGGGAATGAGGCCCAGATCACCATCGATGCAGAAACTGCTTCAGGAAGTTATGTAATTGGGCTCCGCCAAGGAAATAATGTCATCAAGTCTGACCCTATTCTAGTCAGCAGTGACCAAGCTGAAATTGATGCCTATCTTGCTGAACTTGAAATCAATCAAGGGGACAACAATGAAGCTCAAATCAATGCGGATCAAAATCAAATCAACGCCAACCAAGCTGAAGCCGATCAAAATCAAGCCGTACTTGAGGTCGCTCCAAATGAAGCTGTATCAGTTCAAGCTGAAGTGTATCTGAAGGAGGCAGAACTGCTAGGGGCTCAAGCCGCACTAGCGGATGCAGAACTCAGCATGACTGATGCCAAAGCCCAAGTTCAAAACCTCGAACTTCAACTGGGAACTAGTGGGGCTCAAACCGCTTCGTCCGATACAGATACGGATGGCTTAAGTAATGGTCTTGAGGCAACCGAAGCCAGCAGTGTTGAATTCGCCTTGATTCTACCGTTGATGACTGAAAAAGAAACCAAAGAAGCAACCTTAACCGGTTTGAAAGCTCAAATCACCAGTCTAGAGGCTGAACTCGCCGATGTGACCGATCGAAATCAAGCGGCGGCGCTCAATGCTCAGCTTACAGACCTCAATACTCAGGCCGATGCCTTAGAAGCTGAAGTGACCGATCTAGAGGCTCAAGTTCAAGACGCTCAATCCACCGCAAGCATTGAAATGCAATATGGACTTGCCCAAGGTTTAGTGGATGCGCTTGAGACCGAAATGACCACCTACACCACAGCTGTGACCACAGCTCAAAGCCAGCTCACTGATGCTGAAGCAGTTTATAACCAAGCTGAACTCAACCTCGCCCAATAATCCTAATGATATCGTCATCCAAAAAATACCCTGTCCGATTGGATGGGGTATTTTTTTCGGATAGATTTACGAATTGTCTCACGAATAGTCAACGAATGGTTTGACTCTATTTAGCTCCCCCTTGCTAAAGGGGCCTGCCTGCCGGCAAAGGCAGGGCTGGGGGGATCTTCTCAATTTATGCATTACGGATTACGTAATACGCATTACGCGTCAGTAGGGGCTCTTTTTACGTCGCACCTCGCACTTGGAATAAAGTATATACCCACCTTCTTACCATCTATATACTCATGTCTTAATTCACCCCAATTCATTCCAACCTGCCTGCCGGCAGGCAGGTACTCATCAATACTTTCCAAACAAATCCTAAGGTCTAATTCTTTATGTCCAAATGAATTAAGATTTGTTTTATTTAAGCTGTTTTATTCCAAATAATGTTTTAAAATTAGACATTCGGAATTCAGTTTTATTTGGAAATTGCGACATTGGAAATTGGTCATTGATAAAAAGTATATACCCATCCCTCCATCCAGGGCCACCCCCTAATCACCTGCCCACCCATCAACCCTTTCCACTCCCTGTGGAGGGGAACGATAAATTGAGTTAGTAAAATTTAAGGGGTGGTCTTGATGGAATAATTTAGGTTATCCCAAATGCCG
Organism: bacterium; assembly: GCA_030427295.1. Taxonomy (GTDB): domain Bacteria; phylum Patescibacteriota; class Gracilibacteria; order UM-FILTER-43-11; family UM-FILTER-43-11; genus JAUHWS01. Next base: position 8,808 of record JAUHWS010000033.1, read on the forward strand.
ACTAGTCTACCAGCTCCCAGCTACAAGCTAACAGCTCCCTATGACACAGCCGCCCCATACCGTGCCTGCTGGATCGCCTTCTGTTCCTTCAACACGGCAATCTGAAGTCTTAAATGCTCGAAATCAATTTTAGGCATGGTTTGAGTGCCCACCAATCCATATTGAATTTGATTCAAACGGGAGTGAAGCGTCTTCAGTACAAAAAAAGCAAGAATGATCACCGTGATGGAAGCCAAACTCTTCAGTCCAAGGTTCAAAAAGAGGTTGAATCCCGCATGCACCAAGGCAGCGATAAAAAAGCCCTGATTCACCGAAACCGATTTAAAAATCGTCTCTTTTTTGGTCATCCGTCGCAGCCAAAAGGGGAGATTGTACTTCCCCTTCTCAATTTCATAGGTCGCCACGATGGCGTTCGAAAAGAGGCTCAATCCATAAAAATAACCCAGGATGCCCGAGGCTGAAACATGCAGTAGACTCGTAAAAACAGAACGATACAGCACCAAGCTCCAAAATCCTTCCGAACCATAGTGGACGTTAAAAAAGAGGATGTTCTCCACAAAAGCGAAGGCCAAGCCCACATACAAGGCATTCACCATCGCCGTGCCCACGGAATGCAGCTTTTTTCGGACCAAAAAGGGGTTGATGGCGTATTTAAAATACTCCTCCAAAACGGCAAAAACGATGATGCCACCCACTAAGGTCGAAATAAAGTCGGTCCCAAAACCCAAACTTCCCACTTCAACCAACAAAAAAAGAAAAAAGAATACTAAAATCGGGCTCAAATTATACAATTTTTTATAGATGGAAAAGTCTTCACGAGCCTCTAATTCTCCCGATTTCCGGCGAAAACGATTGAATAAGGCACTCAAAACAGCGAATAAGCTCACAAACACCACAATGAAAAGTAAAAGCAGCATCAGTTCCACGGCGGCCGACCAAAAAGAATGGCTCAAAAAAGCCCAATCTTTCTGAAGTTCTCGCATTAGATCCCGCAAAACCCATTGGTGAAACCAGTAAACCGGCAAAACAGACAAGGTCCCCAGTAAAAAAATCCCTACAATTTCCCTAAATGACTGACGACTGGGGTTTTTGTGCCAAAAGTAAAGGCCCCACAGAGTGGCTGGAATCAGACCGATGATGAAAATCAAAATATATTTCCCCATATGGCTTTTAAAAGGCCGATAGAATGATATTCTTATAATTTTAACATATAAAATATTTATGGTCAATAATTATACCTTGCCTTTTAAAAAAAAACGTGGCAGAATGGCGGACGGTAAAAATGAATTCAGTGTCCCAGGCTTATTTTTTATCTCTATCGTATTAATTATAATACAAGAGCAAATATAGAGGCCCGCTTAGCCCGTCATGCTAAGCTAAAAGGCAGTCGCAATCGAGTCGGACGTTCTCGTCGCCGCTCATTCTTTGCGTCCCCAAACGAACCCAATCCTGTCCGTCAACTGGTCAAACGGATTGGTTCCTTTGGACTCGCCTTTTTCACTCTTTTTTCAATCACTCCCATCGAGAGTTATTTTACAGCTGCCGCGTATGAAGCCAAATTTGAAAATGCGCTGACCTACGATGAATTGATGGCTAGCATGTCTAATTCTCCACTGTCTGAAGTGACGGATGCCGATGGGGGATTTTTAAATAAACCCAACGTCGTCACTGACGAGTCAGCTGCTGACCGCACCGGACAATCCGAATTCCTACTTTATACCGTTCAAGAAGGAGATAACCTCGAAACCATCGCCAATTTGTGGGGTGTGAGCGCAGAAACCATCAAAATGGAAAACAATCTCTACGATGTGAACATGCTCAAGCCCGGGAAGGAAATTCGTATCCCACCTGTGGATGGAGTGATTCATAAGGTAGAAAAAGGTCAAACCATCAGTGGTATTGCTCAAAAATATGGTGTGGGTGGAGCAGACATCATGGCTCAAAACGGCCTAGACGAAGATGAACCAATTCAACCAGGCATGAATTTGGTGATTCCTGGGGGAACCAAAGAATTGCACGCACCTGCTCCTGTTCGAAGCTATGTCGCCACCTCTGGTAGTAGCTATTCCTATTCAGCTCCTAGCGCTACCCCTTCTGTCATGCCAAATAACAGTGGCGAAGCAAATTCAGGAGGTTTCATTTGGCCCACTGTTTCATCTGTTCGAATGACACAAGGTTTTGGTGCAGGGGGGCATCATACCGGGGTTGATTTAGCCACTCGTGAGGCCAATACTCCAAACTATGCTGCTGCCTCTGGAACCGTTATTGTATCCCAATGCGGTTGGAATGGGGGATATGGATGTTATGTCAAAATTGATCATGGAGATGGGCTTATCACCCTTTACGGACACTTTGCCTCCCTCAATGTGTCTGCAGGGCAATATGTCAATCAAGGAGATGTACTAGGTATTATGGGTAGCACAGGTCGTTCCACAGGCCCTCACCTACATTTTGAAGTGATAAAAAATGGGCGTCACACAAATCCACTACTTTACTTCTAGGCCACTCTCCATTCAATAGTCCGCCTCCCTGATTCATGAAACGATTCTTCTTTTTTATCTGGCACATCCCTCGCCATCTAGTCATTGGGATGGTTTTAATCTACCAAAAAATCCTCTCGCCGGACCACAGTTTTTGGGCCAAGTGGGTCAAACCGGTGGGATTTTGTAAATTTTACCCCACCTGTAGCCAGTACATGATCGATGCCCTCAAGACACACGGCCTCATTTATGGCCTTTTTAAGGGGATAGGGCGCATTTTCCGCTGCAATCCCTGGTCCCAAGGCGGCATGGATCCTGTGGTGCCTGAAAAGGACTAATGAGTGCGAGGTTTGAAGTGCAATGTGAGAAGTAAAAATAGCCCCTCCTAGCCTCCCCAAAGGGGAGGAAAAAAAGATCTGACCGACACGTAATGCGTACTACGTAAACCGTAATCCTTTAATAAGAACCATTCGTAAACCATCCGCACCCTATCCGTACCCAATTCGTGATGAGCAACTAAAACTAGTCCTCGCCATTTGTAATGATCGTGATGGTTTGTTTGATGAATTCAGAAAGAGACATGATTTTATTTTTTATTGTTTATTACATATTGCTCCAACTCGTAATGAGTAATTCTTAATTAGTCACTAAACCAAGGGTGCAGGAGGGATTTCTGGCGTTTGATTTTGTCCATCATTTGGTGCTGGAGGAATCGGATTCACAGGTGGTGTGGCCGAAGTAGGCGAACTAGGGTAGGCCATTGGGCCTTGGGTATTCGTTTGATTTTGGGTAGGTGGTTGAATTGGAGTTTGAGCCGGGGGCTGTTGAGGGGTGGGTGCTGGAGCTACAGAGTTCACCGTATTTACCGTAGAGGGAGGTGAAACGGGTACAGGATTCAAAGGGGCTGTTGCAGGAGGAGCTGAAGTAGGTACTGGAGGAATTGGAGCCGCTGGTGGAGTCATGGGCTGACTCGCTGGTGGAGTATTTTGTGGCATCGGACTGGCTGAAACGCCAGGTGCCGGAGTGGGTGTGCCTACCGCCATGTTCGGAGTTTGAGGAGGTGTAGGGGTGGTTTTAGGGGCGGGTGTACCAATCTTTGGCGTCTGTGTCTGCTCTGTTTTAGGGGCTGGGGCTTTTTCCAGCGCTTTATCCACCGGCTTTATTTCTTCCTTTTTTGGAGTTGGCCTGGAAACAAAGTCTTTTTTTAGTTGTTCAACGGACTTATTATCTTTTTTCTGACTCCTTCCTTTATTGCTGTCCTTCTTTTGATTGTCTTTTGAGTCATTTTTAGCCGATTTATCCGATTTTTTCCCTGATTTAGGCCCTTTTTTATCCGATTTAGGTTTCTCTTTTTTGGATTCATCTTTTTTTGCTTGCTTTTCAGGCTTATTTTTTTCCTCTTTTGCCTCATTCTTTGGCGCTTCAAAATCGAGATATTGGACCTTTTGAGGCATTGAATCATCTACTTTTTCCTCTTTTTTGGGAGGTGTGGGCTCCGTTTTGATTACTGGCTCAGCCTCAGTCACAGGCTGATGAACCGTGTCAGGGTGAATGTTCAAACGTTCCCCTTGATAAGCCCGGACTTTGACCAGGGTGTCTTCAATCAATTTTTCCAAACTGCTGCCATCCCGTCGTTTAAAACCAGCCGCTCGCACATGACCTCCTCCTCCCATGTCACTACAAATCTTCCCCACATCCACACTGTTGGTGGTGGAGCGCATGCTGACCGACACGTAACCTTCCTCATTGTATTTAAAGAGCATGATCACCTCCGCTCCTGGGGCATTGCTTAAAAGATCATCAATCAAGCCTTCACTTTCCTCTGTCGTCGCTCCCGTGTCCATCAAATCGTTTTTAGAAATATCGGACCACACCAAGCGATAAATCGGATCCGTTTGAACTTTCGATAATATCGTTCCCCACAACTTAAGCGTACTGAGTTTCTTGGTTTTATAAATATTCTTGATGATTTCTTGTTGCCGAGCTCCCATACCAAGCAGTTTGGCAGCCACTTCCATCGCTCGTGGAGAGGTGTTGGCATGCTGAAAGCTTCCCGTGTCGGTGATTAGGCCAGCCAAAAGCAAGGTGGCTACGTCTTCATCAATAAATTTTTGGTCATATTTGGATTCCATAGCCTCCAGTACACCAATCATCACTTCGGTCGTACTGGCAGCAACCACATCCACATAATTCACCTGTCCATAATCGGTGTTGCTGGCATGATGGTCGATATTGATGACCGGCGTCTTAAAAAAAAGTTCAGAATTCTGGTCATAAATCGGCCCCAAATGTTCCAAATTTCCCGTATCAAAGACCATGATCAAATCAAAACTCCCTTCTTCTCGTCCAAAATTCACATCCTCGGGTTTAAAATGACCTGATTTAGGCGTCACAATGATGTTGATTTTGGATTTGTCATCCGACAACTTATATTTGATCTTGTCCAAAGGGGTTCGGCTGATGTCCAAAGCAATCACGAAGTTATTGGACGAGACCGAATGTTGTACCATTTGAATGCCTGGCAAAAAACTGAGGGCTTCTGGAGCGGGATCATTGGTAGCCGCCACGACATCTTTCCCCAGTCGTTGAAGGGTCATGTACATCGAGATCATGGATCCCAACCCATCACAGTCGGCTTTGGCATGGGTTAAAAGGAGGATGCTTTGACTTTTTTCAATCAGATTCAGGATTTGTTGTTGCGTGTTGTTGTCCATCGAGGAGCGTATTTTAGGTGAATGAAATAATATTTATATATGAAATTTTGAACCATGTCAATATTCTATTATAAAATAAAAAAAATAAATTGTCAAATAAAAGACTCTTTTTTCTGGCTCAATTCTCATTCATGCACCTATTCTGTTCAAAATGCTGAAATTCAGCAGTTCGCTGATGCTCGACGTGGTAACGAGACAACTCGGAACGAAACAACCAATAGTAAGACTAAAAAAGCTTATTGAATAAACCAAATGAGCTTATTAGATCTGAAAAAAAGTTATTTCGTTACCACGTTATTTCGTTGAAAAGTTGATCCCCCCGATAATCAACCGTTTGCCCCGCCGCGGGCCATTGCGAGCCCGCGGCGGGGTGGGATGCTACTGCACCTCGAAGGGCAGCGCCGGCCCGACCCAGATGGCCGGGTGGGACTCGCTGCCTAGGGTCATGTATCCGGTGCCCGTCATGGCACTGGTATCCGCCTTCACGAACATGTTCGTGAAGAGTGACAGAAAGCCGCCCCCTGGGAACATCATGTCCCCTTGGCCTTGCGAGGTGTCCGCCTTGGCGTTCGGGAAAGACGTGACCCAGGCCACCTCAAGGAGGCCGACCGGCTGCTGACCCTCATCGACGATCTCGGCGGTCAGTCCGCCGAGCCCGTTCTCGGCGCTGATGTGGCCACAGGCGTCGAACTCGCCGACCTTGAGATCGGCGCCGTTCTTGCTCACGATGAGCGTCTCGGGCGCCTCAACGCTCGAGAAGAGGTAGACGACACCGCCGCCAACCTTCCCGAGGAAGGCGGTGAAGTCCTCGCGGTCCTCGCCACAGAGGGCTGGAGCCTCAGGAACCGCCATGAGCAGGTCGCAAAACTGCTGACCGTCTTCGGACAGGTCGGCACAGACCTGCTCGAAGAGCTTGCCCTCGCTCGCCCAGGGCCACTGCCCGAGGCAGCTGCTCCCGTTCGGCCAGCGGAGAATGGCCGCCTTCGCGATGCCTGCCAGGTCGAGGGCCCCGTCCGGCCCGTCCGGGAAGAGGTCTGGGTTCTGGCAGAATTGGACGCCGTCCATACCCTGCATGTCCCCCAGGACGTCGGCGCAGGTCAGGCCTTCATCGCA
>JAUHWS010000034.1 GCA_030427295.1 bacterium
TCGAATGAGTCGCTGCTCGCGTCTCCTTCTTCAGCATCCGCACATTTTTGCTCCTTCCCCACAAAATACTGCTCGTCTCTTTCAGCTTCGCTTCAAGATTCCTGCGCTCGCATTTTGTGGGGACCCCGTTGTTGCAACTGTGTGAGTTTGAGTTTTTGTATACTGAGGGTTGTATTTTTCAGTATGCATGAACAGACACAGAAACTTGTACAGCAAAATTTTTTCCAATATCTTCTCTCTATCGTTGAGGCTGAAATCAGCGTTTCATTTTATTTATTTTTTCCTTCAATAAGGTCAACTTCTTTTTTCGCGCTCTGATTTTAGAATAAAGCCATGCGCCTAATATTAATAAGCCATAGGTGACTAGGATAAAAATCATTCCTTTGGGGTTTGTCGTGAATTCGTAGTAGAGGATTAGTCCTCCGGCTATGGCGAGGGCAAACATGGCTGTTAAGGCGATGAGTCCGTTTGATTTTGTTTTGTGTCGGATGCTGAAGTTGGCATAGGCCATCAAAAAAGAGACCAAGATGAATGTCACACTTCCAAATTCTAGAATGGACTCCAAATTGCTTGTTAGGATGAGTCCGAAGGAAAGAGTCAAAATGATGAGTATGGCGTATTTTGGGATGTGTTTTTTGATCCGGACGGAGAGTATTTTTGGAAAATAACCATCTTCGGCAACCACAGCCATGAGCCTTGAGGCGCCAAAAATGGTTCCATTGATGGCACTGGAGGTGGCTAACATGGCTCCAAAAATAACGGTCACTAGGCCCACTTTTCCAAAGGCATTTCCTGCTCCGGCGGCTAACGCAAATTCTTTATCGGCAATTAGATTGGCTTTTGGGATGGCCATGAGGGCGGCGATGGACAAGATGATGTAGATGAAGGCGGCGATGCCGATGGCGATGTAAATGGCTCGAGGGATGTCTTTTTTGGGTTTTTTAACTTCTTCTGTAGCATGAATGGCTAGTTGAAACCCTTCGAAGGCTACAAAGGTGATGGCTGCCGTCATCAAAATGGAAAGTAGGGTGGAATCAGTGCTAAAAATAGGGGTGATGTTTTGGAGATTGCCGTTTTCTGCGAGTAAAATGGAGATCACAAGCAGAATGATGAGCTTGGCGTAAACGATCAAATCTTCTAGTTTCCCCATTCCTTTGACACTCACTAAATTGATGATGCTGAAAAAAAGGAGCACGCCTCCTGCGATCAAATTTCTAGCGAGGTCTGTATTTTGAGTGGGGAATATGCTGGAGGTGTAGGAGGAAAAGGTGAAGGCGTACAAGGCTAAGGTGCTGATGTAACCAAATACAATCAGCCAGCCAATGGTTGAGGCTGAAAAATGGGATTTGGAAAATGTCTTTTTAAAGAAGGAATAGGTGGCGCCTTCGTCTTGATAATGATTGGCGAGTTTGATGTAAGAATAGGCAGAAAATAAGGCTAAAATAGAGCCAATCAATATGGCAATGGGGGTGGCATTTCCAATTCTTTCGGTTGCGATTCCTAAAATAGAAAAAATCCCTCCGCCGACCATGCCTCCCAAAGCGATGGCTACCAGCTCGGGAATGCCGAGGGCTTTTTCTACTTTTTTTTCAAATTTTTTCATGGCCGTTTATTTTTTTGAGTGGTTTTGCTTTGTTTCAATACTATCACAACATTAATCTTTCAGGGGTTAATTCCCCGCATCTTGCTGGCCTAAGAATGCCATTTTTTCTGTTTTTTTTGTTAGTTGACCTTATAAATGATCTATGTAAAAAATATCAAGCCAATTGACAACTTTTTTTATTTCGTTATAGTGAGCTTGTATGATCCATTTGAACCGATTCAACACCGCCTTTTATTATTTTGCGTTTTAAAACGCGGGGTTGGTGTTGTGTCTTCAAAAATTCATGCTCTAGCTCCGCAGTCACTGGTGGAGTTTTTTATTATTTTAATTTTTTATTACTATGGCATTAGATGATTTAAATGCTCAAGATTCTCAAGCTGAACGAGTGCATACTCATGAAGAGGATAAAGCTCACGTACAGCCTGACTTGCAACAAGAAGTTTCAGAGGGAGTTAAGGGCGCTCGTCAAGTTACTCAGTCTACCTTGACCTCTCGTAGATTCCGTTCCGTTCCTGTTGTCGATATGGGAGATGTGAATGCAGATCTTACGGAGCCTCAATTGAATCCTAAAAATCCAAATCATGGTTGGGATAAAATTCCTTCTACTCCTTCCTCTTAAAAAGTACATACGAGTAAATCACAGGAATCAGGACGACCGCGGCAATGACCCCAATGAAGGTGGTGATGATGTACTGTTGTAGCCAGGCTTGAATCAAAAAGACGATGCCCCCTAGGACAAAAGCCCAGCCTCCAAAGCGTTGGGACTTTTGCCATACTTCCTTGTCATCCAAGGTCCAGGGGGTGCGCAGCCCCACAAAATAATTTTGGCGGACTTTGCCCATCAAGTTCCCCATCACGATAAAGGTGATGCCTAAAGCACTGAGCATTAGGGCGGGCATGTAGGATTGATATTCCGGTAGCAGGGTCACCAGATATTGGATGCCAAAGATGAATCCAAAAAATAGAATCAGGAGGTTTTGAATGGTGTTGTAGGCGCCTGAAAATTGTTCGTAACTTTTGTGACGTGGGTCGATTTTGGCCAGTAGGGGAAAGAGGGCCAGTAGGATCAGGCTCAATCCGGGGATCATCCAGGCAGCCCAGGTTTTAGCGCCCCAGTTGTCTGGTTCGCCGGCAAAATTCCAGTGAATAGGGATGATGTCTGGCAGGCTAGGATACACGATGGCTGCCACGATGAGCATCAGAATAATAAAGGATAGGCGAAAGATAAAGCTTTTGGATTTCATGGTGAATTTATTTAAAGAAATCATAAAATAATTGAGTCATTTCTTCGAAGACAGACATGTTCAGCGAGTATTTGATGAACTGCCCTTCCCGTTCCGAAATGACAAGGTTTGCCCGCTTGAGGATGTCCAAATGATGGGATAGCGAGGCAGGGGTGATGCTGAAGTGCTTTTGGATCTCAGTCACGGTTTTGTCTCCTTTTTTCAGGAGCTTGAGGATCTTTCGCCGATTTTTGTCTGAGAGGGCTTTGAAAACTGAATCCATTTTAGATAATTAGATGATCATCTAAATATTAAAGTATTTGAAACAGAGTGTCAAGAAAAAACAATGATATAAAAAAACGTAGAGACGCAAAATCTTGCGTCTTTACCGAATTTACAATACAAATTATCATTGTTTTTTCTTGAAGGTCAGGGCGGCTGAATTCACACAATAACGTTTTCCCGTCGGCATGGGGCCATCATCAAACAAGTGACCCAAATGGCCTCCACAGTTTTTGCAATAGATTTCGGTGCGGTGCATGCCTAGCGAATCATCATCGCGGTAGCCAATGGTTTGTTTTCCTTCGTAAAAACTGGGCCAACCGCAACCGGATTCATATTTGGTATCTGAGGGGAACAGTTCGGCATCGCAGGCGGCACAATGATACAGCCCATCCTCTTTGGTGTTCAGGTATTTACCGGTTCCAGGCGCTTCCGTGCCTTTCAATCGGAGAATCCGATATTGTTCGGGTGTCAGAATCTCTTTCCATTCGTCATTGGTTTTTTCCATGATTTATTGACAGGTTTCAGGATAATCATTCACTTCTTGAGCGTAATGAGTGGTCAAATAGATCAAGTTATTGTTTTCATCGATGGCCATCCCCAAGCCTAATTGCAAGTGTTTGTCGCTGACGATGTTTTGGAAGTGCTCCGAGTTTAGGGCATCTTGCTCGGCCATGAAAGCATTGAAGACGGCTTCGATTTCTTGGATGACTTCATCCGTGCAATCCGCTTCGCTGCAGGCGTAGGTCTTAAGTCCTAGGTTTTCACCGATTTCGATTTTTTCATAGTCGGTGCTGAAGGTGATACCTGTTTCTTTGAACCAGTCTTGAATTTTAACCCCTTCTCCGCGCTTATGACTGATATTGCCACTGGCTAAATTACTTTTGGCCCAGATGGTGGCAGAATAGTTGAGACCGTCTTGCAAGGTCATGGGTTCGACTCCATTTTCAGTTCTTACCTTATTGTGCCATTCTAGCCATGTGTTTCGTACCTTATTCATGTCGATGTTACTTGGTAGATGATCATCCACACAGGCAGTGATTTTTTCGTCGACTTGTACAAGTTCTTCAGTATTTTCTTGCTCAAAACTGAATTTGATGGCGGCTTGGTCGGTGATGGTGTTTAGAATTCGCCACACCATTTCGGACATTTGAGCCCGACTGACTTTTTGGTCAAGTTGAGAGAAGGTGTCAGGAATGTAATTTTTATCTTGCAAGGCATTCATGTAGGATTCGTACCACAATTCGGTTTCTGCTTCGGCAGGAACGGCCAAGACATTGACTAGGATTTTGGCAGCTTCCACTAAGTTGATTTCTAGCTCGGGTTTGAAGTTTCCATCCGGATAACCATGTAGGTAACCTTGATCTTTGGCATAACAAACGTAGGAGGCAGCCCAATTGTCTGCCTTCATGTCTGGGAAACAATCTGCGGCGGATTCAGTGGGTTCAACGCCATTCAACTTAGCTCCGACAATGATTTTGGTGAACTCATCTCGGCTAATGGCGAGGTCTGGTTTGAAAAATCCATCCGGATACCCTTCGATGGTTCCTTGAGCCTCCAAAAAGCGGATGGCTTTTTCGTATTGATGGCCGACAATGTCTGGCAGGGTGGTGTTGTTTTCTTCAGCGTTTGACTCTTCTGTTGTTTCTTCAGGAGTGGTTGTATTCCCATTCGCCTCAGTGGTCTCTGGGTTGTTTATTTCCTCTGTATTTTCTTCATTTGTTTCTTCATTTGAATCCGCATTGACGCCGAGTCCAGTCACGTCTTTCACCACTTCTTCTTGATGGTCGGTTTCGTTGTCAGGGGTGGGAACTTTTTTGGCAAACTCTCCCCAAACAAAACCGTAATCGCCTGTTGTAGGGTGTTTAACGTAGAGCCAACTGTAATATTCTCCTTCTTCATCTTCATTGGGGAGGCCCGTTTCGATTTCCCCCAAAACCCATAAAATCTGACCCGGGGCAAAGGCGCCAATGGGTTCATTTTCAGGACAATTGTCTTCTTCGGACCCTTGGATGCTTTCTCTAAAATTGACCCCTGTGATGATTTGAACCGTATAATCGGCCACGTCCGTCACGGGTTCGGCACAATCGCCGGCATGGGCTTTTGGAGCACTTAAGAGCGACAGACTGATGACGCTTAAGCTGAGCAATGTTGCAGTGAGTTTTCTCATAGTTTTTTATGCTTATTTTCCCTTATTCTTCATTGTATCACGATATGGTCAAGAGGCAATGATTTTCTTTGAGCCACTTTCGCTTTTTTTTGTGATCAGGCACTTGGGTTTCTACGAGCTTCCAGAAGGCTTTGGAGTGATTCATCTCCTTTAGATGGCAGAGTTCGTGAACGACGACATAGTCTAAAATTTCTGGCGGGGCTAAAATGAGTCGCCAATTGAAACTTAGATTTTTTTGGGAGGAGCAGCTGCCCCATCTGGTTTTTTGATTCCGAAAGTTGACTCGATTGTATTCAAATTGGTAGTGGGCGTTGAAGTGACGTAATCGTTCTCGAATGATTTTCTTAGCTTTGGCTTTGTAGTATTCGATGGAATGTTCCAGCTTTGGCCTCTTTTTTAATTGTGTTTCTAGCTTTATCCATTTTTCTTCGATCCAGTCAGCATGTTTTTTTAAAAAGCGGTTGACCTGAAAATTGAGGGTTAATTTTGGTGTGACGAGCACAACTTTAGGCTCCATTACTTCAATTTTGAGCTTTAAATACTTTGCCCGTTTGCTCCGACGGTGCTCAAAAGGGATTTTGCGATGATTGATTTCTAAATGGTCCATGGCTTTTATTATAACTCAGACTCCTGTAGAGTTGGAGTGTTTATTGCTTATCTATTTATTATTTTTAAGCGTTTAGCGTCCAGCGAATAGTGTTTGGTTCATTTATTTTCTGTTTATGAAATCTGATTCTATTTTTAAACCATTGATTAACATCATTCTTTTTCGATCTGAGGCGATCGAGCAAGTGGCTGACGAGGAGTCTCTGACGCCTGTAGCAGGTGTTTTTTTTGTGTTGTCGATCATTCTCTTTTCTTTGGCGGTTCAAATCAGTTACCAATCGGTTTCTTTTTCGGCTGAGTTTTCGTCTTTTTTATCGCTGGCTGATGTTCAGTGGGGGATGACCATGGCTTTATCCATTTTGCTGATGCTCTCTTTTTTGATCACTTCTTATTTGATTCACTGGATTGCTCAGCATTTGTTTTATGGAAAGCGAGATTTTTTTGCTTTTTTTAGGGTTTTTTCTTTTGCTTCAGTGATCACTTGGCTTTTCTCTGCCCCTGTTTTTGTGGCTCTTTTTTTGGGGAATTTGGAGCAATATCAGGCCTGGCTCATGGCTTTATTCTTGTTGGCTATTGTGGCTTTCTTTTGGATGATCCCCCTGTTTTTTAGAGTGATTCGAACGGTTTATCGACTGTCCACCCTTTCTGCCTTGGCTGTTTTTGTGATGGGATTGATCATTTTATTCAATGTGAATCGAGCCTTGGCCTGGTTGGTCAGTCTTTTATAAAAACCTTTTTTCTTTGCTATAATGGATTCATCATTATTGACTTTTACATATGTCTAACGACCTCAATTCATCCCAATATTCTGGGCAAGCCCCCTTTGACCCTCTCGATGAGAAGCGAGAGCGCTGGCGAGCGGTTCTTCTAGTGTTGATTTTTTTGTTGAGCCTGGGAGTCGTTCTGTTGTGGCAGGCTGATTTACTTTCGATGGAGGCGCTTGCTGATTTTTTCAATCAGAGTGATGATGAGCTCTGGCTTATGCTTTCGAGCGCTTTTAGTGGTTTGATTGGAATACTTTTTATTGTTTTTATTATTCGACGTGTCAAAAAAGCTACCAAAACAGCTCAACAATATCATCAATCTAAACAGGCTGATCCACTTCAAACCGATCCTATAAAAACAACGGTTCATACGGTGAAAACTCTTTTTAAGGGATCAACGAATGTGGATTTGAATAAAAAGGGCGGTCGCTTGTTCTGGTTTTTTCTCATTTTGATTTTCCTACCCAGTATTTTGTCTTACCTTCGCTATTATATTGCTCGACTCTTTTATTAAATGACGGAAACTATTGGTCCTCCATCGGGTTTTGAATACAGTGCCCATGAAGACAGTGAGCGTGTTGAAATGAGTGAGCGTCGCCGGGCCTTTGCTTTTGTTTTCTTTTCTTTTTTGGTTGTAGGGTTTTTGCTCTTTTATTTTTTTTCGGAGGAGATGGCTCGTTTTTTGACCCAACAAATTGATCCCGATGACTTGACTTCTTCGACGCCTTATTTGGCTAGCTTTGTCGTTTTAGCTTTGGTCGAGATTGGCACTCCTTTTTCACTCCTTCGCGATGGGATTAAATTCAGCCATCCTAAAATGAGTAAGCAACGTGGTTTTTTTAAGATTATTGTCGGTAGCTTTGCATTCTCGATCTTTTTCCCCATGCTTTTATACTGGATTTATACGGTCTTGGAGTCTCGTGGAGAGTGGGATGGTTTGGTGAATCAGGTGTTGGAATTATTGAAGTCGATTTAAATTTCGAATAGTTAACGAATTGTCTCACGTATGGCCTCACGAATGGTTCCTATTTAAAGGATTACGCATTATGGATTATGTAGTACGCATGGTCGATAAAAATTAGACATTAGCCCATTAGACATCAGGCGTTAAGTATATACTCATCCTCTCTTCATCTATATACTCATCCTCTTCGAAATGCTGAGGCTCAGCGACTCACTGACCTTCGACGTAGTAACCAGATAACATGCAACGAAGCAACCGATGATAAGACTAAAAAGCTCATTAAATAAACAAAAATGAGCTCTTCAGATCTGAATGTCAGTTATTTCGTTATCACGTTGTTTCGTTGTAGTGAGAGTCTCAGGAGACGAAATGAAGCAAGAAGTATATACTAACACTCACCAAAAGTATATACCTAAGTCCACATTTTTCATTGGGTTTCAAATCGACAATTGAGAATTGACCATATTTTTTGTATACTACTTTGGCTTTATTCCTTTGCTCATTGATTATGAAACGTGGTTTGGATCCAAAGACGGGGTATGCGCGTTATGCTCATCAGTATGACGATAAAGAGAAGTTTTGGGATAGTTTTGAGCAAGATGCCCTGAATCCTTATATTGAAGCGGCTGAGGGGAAAAAGGTGCTTGATGCTGGGGCAGGCACGGGTCGGGTTAGCCTTAGGCTTCATCAGGCGGGGGCACAGGTGACGGCACTGGATATCTCGCCGGACATGTTGGCCATCCTAGAAAAAAAGGAACCGGGGATTGAAACGGTGATGGGGGATATGCTTTCGATGCCCTTTGGAGATGAGTCCTTTGACATGGTCTTCTCAAGTTTGGCCATGGTTCATCTTAAAAAAACAGAGCTCACTCCTTTTTTGGATGAGTGTTATCGGGTGCTAAATGATGATGGCCAGCTTGTTTTGGTCAACATTCATTACCGCAAAGCTGAAACCCTTCAGGACGGTCAGGGGCGTTACACGATTGCGGGTTACAATCACTTTCCTCGTCATGTGCGCGAGGCGGCTGAGGCCTTGGCTTTTGGAGTGGAAAAAGATGAGCTTCTGACGGAGGGGGATGATGTGTGGGTGTCGCAGGTGCTGGCTTTGAGAAAATAATTATAAGTTACGAATGGGAAGCGAATTGGGCGCGAATAGTTACTTTTTGATCAGGTTTAAGAATTCGGCGCGGGTGCGGGGGTCGTCTCTAAATAAACCGATGGAGGCGGAGGTGGTCATTTTGGTGTTCTGTTTTTCGACGCCTCGGGCCATCATGCAGAAATGACTGGCTTCCAGGACAATGCCAACCCCCTTTGGTTTTAAAGTTTTATCGATACTATCTGCAATTTGCTTGGTCAGCCGCTCTTGGTTTTGTAATCGTCGGGCAAATACGTCCACTAAGCGGGGCATTTTAGAGAGTCCAATGATCTTGTTGCGTGGGATGTAGCCGACATGGGCTTTTCCAAAAAAGGGAAGCATGTGATGCTCGCACATGGAATAGAATTCAATGTCTTTGGCAATGACCATTTCGTCGTAGCCTTCGTTGTCAAAGACGGTGATGACATTCTCAGCTTTTTTTTGGTAGCCTTCAAATAATTTTTGATAGCTTTTGCTCACTCGCTCTGGGGTTTCAAGTAAGCCTTCTCGTTTTGGATCTTCTCCCATGGCTTCGAGTAGGGCTTGGATGTGGTCTTGGATGTGGTCTTGGTTCATGTTTTTGCGTTGTAAGGTTTTATGAGGTAGTCGTCTTTCAGATCTTCTAGTATTTTTCTGTAGCCTTCTCCGGTTTTTGGGTCGGTGAGGTGTGCTTCGATTTCAGTGAGGGGAACCAAAACAAATCGTCTTTCTTGAATGTAAGGGTGGGGTATTTTTAAATCTTTTTTTTCAATGATGTTTTTGTTGTAGAGTAGAATGTCGATGTCTATGATTCGTGATCCCCAGGTAGCTTTGGACTGTTTTCCTATTTTTTTTTCGATGTCGTGAATGACTTTGAGTAATTCTTCTGGAATCAGATGGGTCTCGATTTGGAGGACTTGGTTTAAATGCCAATTTTGCCTTCCGGATTCTAGCTCTCGCTCTCCCGCTTTTTCTTCTCTTGGCCAGGGTTCGGTTTCGTAAATGGAAGATTCTTTTTGGACTTCTATTTGAGGGTGATCATCCAACAATTTTTTTGCTTTCTTGAGGGCTTCCAGTCGATCTCCGAGATTTGAGCCGATTCCTAGATAGACGACGTTTTTCACTTCGAATGGTTTTACGGGTGGATATACGAATTGTTTACGGATAGATTCACGAATGGTTTTAGTTCTGTATTTGACTCCCCCTTGCTAAAGGGGGTTGGGGGGATCTTCTGGTTACGAATAGATTTGCGAATGGTCACACACATTGTTCACGAATGGTTTGGTTTTGAGATGTGGTCCACTATCCGGAATAGGTGATAAATGAATTCGGGGTTTCCCACAGTTTGATTTCGACGAGTTTGATCTGTTGGGACGTTTTTGAGGCGTCGAGTTCGACATTTTGGTCTTTGAGGTATTGAGTGATGGACTTTGGGAGGTTCGGATCTTCGAGTTGTTCTTGGAGGTGTTTTTTGAGATCGACGAGCTGTTCCCAAATCCAAAGAGTCATGTTTTCGGCTGAGGGGATCTCGACGATGTCGTTGAGCAGGTGATGATCTAGCTTTTTGAGTACATTTTTTTTGACAATTTTTTTGAGGATGACAAAGTCGATGACCAGTCCATTTTCTCCCACGGGGCCTTCGACAGTGACTTGCAGTTTGTAGGTGTGTCCGTGCATGCGCTCACATTTGCCATAGTAGTTGGGTAAAAAATGGGCTGAATCGAATCGAAATTCTTTGGTAACTTTCATGGCTTTGGATTATTGGGTTCAATCATACCAAAAACAAGGGTTTTTTCAATGATTTGACAGGTTTTTTATTTTATTTTACTTTTCTGCTGTAATCTCAAATATTATGATTGAAAGATCCAGACGCTTATTTTCTCTTTCTGATCTTTGTGTTGATGATCAGCAATCCTGTCCATCAAATGGTTCAAAATACCCAGATTCTAGACCTGTTTTTCCGGATGCTTCAAGATTGAGGACTGTTGCCTCTGATTTTCGGGCATGCGCTGTTTTGGGTCGTTCTACAGTAGAGTGTTTACTGGCACTTGGAGGTGTAGGCTTAAGAATTCTTCGCCGTCGGATGTCTCGCACCCTTTCGTTGGGGCATCAGCCAGATCCTTTGGATTCCGATTTACCAAGTGAAGATGATCCTTATTCTGATGATGAAGAAGTTATGGGCGAGGAAGCTTATCGTTCTCCATTTTCTGGTGGTTTGGCAGCCCGTCGGCCCTTTTTGTATCTTGTGGATGATTATGAAGAGGATGATGATCTTTTTGATGATGAACCCCCTCCTTCGGTGGCGTGAAGAGTGGCTTTGAATAGTGACTTAGGTATATACTTCGAGTGAGGGTTAGTATATACTTTTTCTCAATGACCAATTTCCAATATCGCAATTTCCAAATAAAACTAAATTCCGAATGTCTAACTCTTAAACCTTATTTTGATTATAAATAGCTTAAATAAAACAAATTCTAAAATCATTTGGACATTAAAAATTAGACCTTAAGATTTGTTTGGAAACGATTGGAATGAATTGATATGAATTGGAAATTTAAGACTTGGGTATATAGATGGGCAGAGAGTGAGTATATACTTTATTCCAGGTGCAGCGTGCAAAGTGCGAGGTGTGAAGCAAAAAGAAAATCTTACTGACGCATAATACGTACTACGTAATGCGTAATACGAAATTGAGAAGTTCCCCCCAACCCTGCCTTTGCCGGCAGGCAGGCCCCTTTAGCAAGGGGAAGCCAAATAGAGTTGATGCAACTATTCGTTAAACCATTCGTAAAACTATACGTAAATCTATCCGTGAAACAATTCGCAAACCATTCGCATCCTATCCGAAATTATGCTAAACTGCTCAAGGTTAAATTCCGAGGAAGCCCTCAGACCAAACCATAATACGAATTAATCAAATAAAATACGTGAGCGACCAAGACGACATCAAAAATCCACTCGACCTCAGCATGAACGATTCCGATCGAGACATCGTGAAAGAAATGGAGGAATCCTACCTGGACTATGCCATGAGTGTGATTGTTTCTCGTGCCCTACCCGATGTAAGAGATGGTTTAAAACCAGTGCACAGACGTATTTTGTACTCCATGCACGAACTAGGCCTACGCAGCAGTGCCAAATTCCGAAAGTCCGCTACCGTGGTCGGGGACGTACTGGGTAAATACCATCCACATGGAGACAGCGCCGTTTATGATTCCATGGTCCGCATGGCCCAAGATTTCGCCATGCGCTATCCTTTGGTGAAAGGGCAAGGGAACTTCGGTTCCATGGATGGGGACAACGCCGCAGCGATGCGTTACACCGAGGCCAAAATGGAGAAGATCACCGACGAAATGTTGGCCGACATCGAAAAAGACACCGTTGACTTCCGTCCTAACTACGACGACCGGCTCAAAGAACCCACCGTCCTCCCCTCTCGTATCCCAGCCCTTCTTTTAGATGGTTCCATGGGGATCGCTGTAGGGATGGCCACCAACATTCCGCCTCACAATTTAGGCGAAGTGATGAATGCTGTGCTTCATTTGATCGACAATCCCGAAGCCAGCATCGAAGACTTGATGCAGTTCATCAAAGGTCCTGACTTTCCAACCGGGGGGATGATCTATAATCAAGACATCATCAAAACCGCATACGCCACCGGACGTGGAAGTGTCAAAATGAGAGGTCGTGCCGACATCGAAGAAATGAAAGGCGGGAAATTCCAAATCGTCATCACCGAAATTCCTTACCAAGTCAACAAAGCCAGCCTGGTGGAGTCCATGGCCAACCTCGTCCGCGACAAAAAAATCGTAGGCATTTCTGACCTCCGCGATGAATCCAACCGAGAAGGAGTACGTGTGGTTGTGGAGCTCAAACGCGATGCCTATCCCAAAAAGGTTCTCAACCAACTCTACAAATATACCAGCCTTCAGAGTAGTTTTGGCTTCAACATGATCGCCTTGATCGATGGAATTCAACCCAGACTTTTGGACCTAAAAACAATTCTAGAGGAATTCATCAAGCACCGCCAAGTCGTTGTCAGGCGTCGCACCGAATTTGAACTGCGGGTCGCTCAAGCTCGTGCCCACATTTTGGAAGGCTTGAAAATCGCTTTGGACGACAT
Source organism: bacterium (assembly GCA_030427295.1). Classification (GTDB taxonomy): domain Bacteria; phylum Patescibacteriota; class Gracilibacteria; order UM-FILTER-43-11; family UM-FILTER-43-11; genus JAUHWS01. The sequence goes on from JAUHWS010000034.1 coordinate 12,850, forward strand.
TGACGCCGTCATTGAAACCATCAAGAAGTCTGAAACCAAAGAGCTCGCGAAAGAGAATCTGATCAAAAAATTCAAACTCTCCGAAATTCAAGCCAAGGCCATTCTCGAAATGCGCCTCCAAACCTTGGCTGGTCTTGAACGCAAGAAAATCGAAGATGAACTCAAAGAAAAACTCGACTTCATCAAAGAATGCGAAACCATTTTGGCGGATGAAAAGAAAGTGTTCGCCATCATCAAAGAAGAGAGTCAAGAAATCCTGGACAAATATGCCGACGAACGTCGCACCGAAGTGGTGGCCCATGCCATTGGTCAATTCAACGCCAAAGCTCTGATTCCAAATGAAGAGATGATTGTCGCTCTCACTCGAGGGGGCTACATCAAACGCATGAGCCCCAGCGTCTACCGGACCCAAGGCCGAGGTGGAAAAGGAGTCATTGGCATGACCACCAAAGACGAAGACGAAATTGCCAACATCTTGCATGTCAAAACGCACGATGACCTGTACTACTTCACCGATCGAGGACGGGTATTCAAACTGCCCGCCTACGAGATTCCACAAGCCAGCCGAACCGCTCGAGGCCAAGCCATCATCAACCTACTTCAACTGGAGCCGGACGAAAATGTCACTTCAATGCTCGACCTCACCAAAAAAACAGGGGATTACCTCTTCATGTCCACGCGCAACGGAACCGTGAAAAAAACCGCTGTTGATGGCTTCTCCAACGTTCGCAAATCGGGACTGATTGCCATCAAATTACGCGATGGGGATTATCTGGACTGGGTCCGACCTACCTGCGAGGGAGATCAGGTCTTGATTGTAACTCGAAATGGTCAATGCATCCGCTTCAAACAAGAAGACGTACGCGCCATGGGCCGAGCCAGCACTGGAGTAAGGGGAATCCGACTGAAAGCAGATGATCAAGTGGTCGGCATGGAAATCGTGCGAAATGAAGACACCAGCCGCCTGCTCGTCGTGATGGAAAATGGACTGTCTAAAACCACTCAGGTCAAACAATATCGCTTCCAGGGACGTGGCGGAAGTGGAGTTAAAACCGCTCAAATCACCAAGAAAACCGGTAAAGTGGTTGGCGCCCGCGTGCTCAGCACCGAAATGAAAGGAGACCTAGTTCTCATTTCAAAAGCCGGTCAAATGATTCGCTTGCCACTCGATCAAGTCCCCACCTCTGGCCGAGCCACCCAAGGTGTCTATGCCATGCGACTGAAAGCCTCAGACAAAGTCGCTTCTCTATCCCTCATTTTAGAAGGGGAAGAAGAAGGCTGTGAACCCAAAAAAGATGACGGAAAACAAGCCCTTCCTCTAGATGAAAAAACTGAATCCGAAAAATCCTAATGAGTAAAAAAACCATTTACATTGTATTGGGAGCACTATTGATCATTTCACCTCTCCTGAATCAAGAATTGATAGAAAATCTGACCCACTGGGATAACGCCCGCCAAGCCGGTGAAAATATAGGAGGTTTAATCTTACCTGCCGTGGGAGTCTATTTGATGATTCGAGGGCTAAGAAAAAAGCATTAGCCATCCAAATGCTGAGCATGAAAAAAACAGCCATCACTCATTTTTTAATCGGAGCAGTGCTCATTGGCATGGGAGTTTATTGGGCAATCAAGAATGCACCTCCCCAATTCAATCAAAATGAAGTCAAGCCATCGGCCTCAATCGATTATCCTAGTGAATTCAATTTTAGACAAACCATCAATGACTGTGGCCCCTTTAATGTTGCCGCTGTGGTCCGAACATTGACCCAAAAAGAAGTAAATTCAGTTGAATTTGCCACCGAAATGGAATGGAGACTTCCCAATAAATACACCCTTCCTTGGGGATTGGAAAAGCAGCTAAGAGATAATGGTATCAACATCCAAACTCCAAATCTAAAATCACTGTCAGATCAAGAAAGAATAGAATATTTGCAAAAAGAACTTTCACTAGGACACCCCATTATTTTACTGGGAGAAAGAGAAAAATATGAACACTATGTGACGTTGCTAGGA
>JAUHWS010000085.1 GCA_030427295.1 bacterium
ATGGCGAAAGAGTTGAAAGATTTTTTGTATGAAAACTTCTATCATGCGCCTGAGGTGACGCGCTATAATGAGCAGGGAAAGGAGGTGATTGCGCGCTTGTTTGACTATTTTTATGAGGAAGTGCAACGGCTTCCTGAAAAATATCAGGATCGTTTGGCTGCTCAAGAAAAACATGAGGTGATTAAGGATTATATTGCGGGGATGACGGATGGGTTTGCGCTGGAAATTTATCGAACACTTTAACGATTAACGATTAACGAGTAGCGACTAACGACTAGCGACTAACCAAAAACCCTATTTCAAAAAACTAAACGCTAAACACCCTGCCGGCAGGCAGGTAATCGCTAATCGCTCTAAAGATAATTCGTAATTCAAAATTAAGTATGCATTGTCCAAAATGTAAAGCATCGGATACGAAGGTGGTGGATTCTCGGGTGACGGAGAATGGTCGGGTGATTCGGCGTCGTCGGGAGTGTGAAAAATGCGAGAATCGTTTCACGACGTTTGAGCGGGCGGCGATGGGGAATTTGATGGTGAAGAAAAAGGATGGTTCTTACGAGATTTATAGTCGGGAAAAGTTGGAGCAGGGGATTTGGATTGCGTGTGGGAAACGTCCGGTGACTAAGGATCAGATTGATGAGATGATCAATGTACTGGAGGACAAGTGGTCTTCGAATAAAAAGACGGTGGGGAGTCAGACGATTGGGAATGATGTGGCGGAGGCGCTTAAAAAGCTGGATCACATTGCGTATATTCGTTTTGCGTCGGTGTATCGAAGTTTTAAGGATGTGGATGAATTTAAGGAGGAGTTGAATAAGCTTCTTAAGTAAATCATATTTCAATTGACTCTTTTTTAATCAGCTCGGTAAGATCTCAGTAAATTATTCTTTCTGATGGACTCAAACACTCGTGCATTTTTAAAACAACTTCGGCAGTATGGTTTTGAACATGACATTCCCAATGTCACGGATGAGGTGGGTCAGTTTTTGAATATGATGATTCGGATGAAGAAGTCTAAAACGATCCTTGAAATTGGTTGTGCGAATGGCTATTCCACGATTTGGATGGCGGAGGCGGCTAGGCAGGTTGGGGCTCAGCTGCATACGGTGGATCACAGCGCCCCGACTTTTTCCGAAGCTCAAGACAATCTCAAGTCGGTGGGGCTTTCTGGGTTGGTTGACTTTCATTTTGGAGATGCGCGTGAGGTGATTCCTGCTTTTCCGGCTGACTTGAAATTTGATTTTGTTTTTGTGGATGGTCAAAAAGCTTCCTATCTTGATTTTTGGAATACCGTCAAAGATCGACTTTTGCCTGGAGCGGTGCTAGTTTTTGATGACATGTTGGCGTTTCAAGAGAAGACACGGTCTTTTTCTGAGGCAATACAGGATTTAGACGGCTTTTCAAAACTCATTCTTCCCATTGACCCCGAAGATGGTATCCTTTTGATGCTTAATGAATCTTAATTAATCATTTTTATGAGAGCAAAACACGTCATTCCAATTTTAGTCATTGTTGTTTTTATTGCTTTTTTTCTATTCTTTTCAACCCCCTCTGCTTCTCACACGGACCAGCCTCATGTGATTATTAATGATCATGTGATAACAGTTGAATTAGTGAGCACCTTTGAAGAGAAGCAAAAAGGTTTAATGTATCGAGAATCCTTGGATAAAGATGCGGGGATGCTTTTTCTTTATGACGATGAGCAAGCTTTGGTTTATTGGATGAAAAATACCCTCATTCCTTTGGATATGATTTTTTTGTCCGCAGATCAGACCATTATTCATATTGCGGAAAATGTGCCTCCTTGTGAGCCTTTAGAGTCAAATGACTGTCCAGGTTATGGTCCGACAGAGGAAGGGCAGTATGTTTTAGAGGTCAATGGGGGATATGCTGAGGCTCATGACATCGAAGTGGGGGATCAGGTTGAATTTCAGTTTGATGTGGAGGAAGAAAATTAGAAGTATATACCCACCCTCTCCCCAACTATATACCTACCTTCTTCAAAATGCTGGGTTCATCTCAGTGCTTTTTTCAACAAGCGATTAGCGAATAGCGAGTAGTGATTAGCAAAAATAGATCTTAGAATAGAGCTAAACGCTATACGCCGAATGCTAAATGCTCAAAAAATTAACTCGTAATTTTTAACTAGTAATTCGTAATTAAGATGAAAAGTATATACCCACCTCAACCCGAAGTATATACATAACTCACACCCCAATGTCACCCCCGAGCCTTTATGGCCCACGAGCTTAACGAGTGGTTTGCCAGAAAGGTTAACTCGGGAGTCTTTTTGAATTCTGAGACTCCAAATACAGACGATTCTAGGGTCTAACGCCCTAGAGTGGCTGTTTCCTTATTCCTCAATGAAGGTGAGGATATATATCCTCACCTTCAGGGATTGATTCAATTTCCAATTCAGAACCTCCCCCTAAAAGTGATTCATCCATCAATCCCTTTCCCCCTCCCTGTGGAGGGGGACAATAAGATGGGTTTAATGGAGCAAGGGGGAGGTCCTGATGAGATAATTTAAGCTATTCCAAATACCGACTAGTCTAACCAGCTTCCAGCCCTGCCTGACGGCCACAAAGTGGGGCCTTTAGTCCAGGCAAGTAATAGCTAACAGCTATTAAAACGAATACTGTTCAAACAAAGCCTCCATGTCCACATTCCCCAATTCTTTAGCTGTCAATGGGCCATTGGCAAACTGGGGCTGAACGTCCTCATAAATCGAACGCTCTTCTTGGAAGAAAATCCCAATGGGAGAACGATCCTCTTCAAAAGCTTTTTTAAAAGCCGCTTCTTTATTCGATGAATCGTGACCGTCTTTTTGCAAATCGTAAGTTCGGTCTTGATAATATTTGTAACCATGGACTTTGTCATAAGTTACGCACGG
>JAUHWS010000086.1 GCA_030427295.1 bacterium
ATGAAAATCAGGATCAATGTCTCCATAATAAGCAGTCACTAATCCATAACCATTCTTCAAGATCATCTCAACTGGCCAACGGCCGGAGCTACGTCCGCGAGAGGCTTCGGTAGCTCGATTGTTGACCACCGACTCGTCCCGGCTCGGTCGCATCCAGGATTGTGAAAGGGTGATTTCTTTCATTGGATGAATCGTGTGGTTGCCTCCGAAGTTCAGTCCCAGGAAGCACGGAACCGGCGTATTGGATTCAGGAAGAATTATGAGAACATCAATATCAATGGTGTGGCCGGCATTTTCAAAAGTCAGACGGACTTCTTTCATGGACCCCAGACCGTTGAGGACATCTCCGACTTCTTTGAGGATTTTAATTTCCGGCTTGATGACTTGATTCGGTGTCCGGCCATACATTTGGTTGGCAAACATTTCCAGAATCTCGCCCCGCCGCTTCTCCCATTCTTCAACTGAGTCAATGGATCGGCCATTTGCAGTGACCAACAGCTCAGGCAATTCGTAAGGTTGTATTTTTGATTCGTCGTAGTTGATGACAATTTCCTGAGCCGGCGATGACAAATTTAGAGCCATAAGCGAAACAGCTGCTAATGCAGAAGCTGGTCTGATCCAGCTTAAAAGGTGATTTCTTTGGGTTTTCATGAAGAAGAGCCTAGTCATAATATGAAATTATAGCGAGGCAAAATACCTTAAAAGAGGTTGCCTATTCAAAGGAACAGCGCTTTATTCTACAAGGTTAATCAACACGCCGAAAATTTTAAACGGCGAGATTTCACCAGGGAGGCAGATTTGTGATTCAGAAATTTCATCAAGATTCAGGAATGAAATTCCTATTTGAGCATCCTGAAATGATCAGAGGTTTATTAAAGTTTCGGTGGAATGATATTTTTACTTTACGACATGAAACTGACCAGACGCGATATAGGGTCGAGTCCATCCGCGAATCATGGGTTGGGCCACACCTGCAAAGGAGGACTTCGGACATGGTTTGGAAAGTGGTTTTGGAAGATGAAGAGGATCAATATGAAGACAACGTGAGTTATCTGCTGATTGAGTTCCAGTCCTCGAACGACAAAAGAATGGCGCTTCGGATTGCGGAGTATTTGAGTTTGCTTTATGTGAACCTGGACAAAGAGAATCAAGTTGAAAGTTTGATCCCAAGAATTTATCCTGTTGTTTTGTATAATGGCCGATTCAAATGGAAGTCGCCGGAAAGCGCGGAGAATTTTATTAGCCCAGGCTTTGCAGAAAGGAAGGGAAAACGAACTCTTTACGATGTGAGATATGAATGTATTGATTTGTTGAGATTGGAAGAGGATGATATTCCTTCAGTTTTAACGCCATTCAATGCATGGATGCGTTTGGAAAGATGTGTGGATCCTGAGGTGGCATGTTCCATCGTCAGAGATCTGGACAAGTATTTGAATAAAAATAAAAGGCTCTTCGGAGTTTTTAGTGGGTGGTCTTAGGCAGCAAATTCAATTTGCCGCAGAAAAATAAGATTCTAATCCTATAGTTTTCAAAATTTCTGAAGCCCCTTGCTGCGGACTTGATGGATTGAATTCTGCTGTTAAATCCCTCGGAAACTCCGGTAGAAATCCTGTGCTTAAACCAGGTGAGGATGTTGGAAAGATGATTTTTAATCCTCAATGCTACTTTCTTTATCGGCTCCAATTGGCTCTCTACGGCCCAGTCGTACCACTTCTCAAAGTAATTCTTAGCAGTCCCTCCGTATCGATAATTCCAGAACCAACGAAACTGTTCCTTGATAGCCCAGGCCAGAGCTGTTTTCAGCTCCATGGATTGAAGCTTTTTGAATTCTATCTGTCGGTAGTCACTTAGATTCTCTGGGTGAAACAGCCACAATTGCTTGGAGCCCTTCAGTGTTTCATCTCCTTCTTTCATGAGCGCGCGATGTTCCATTTTGCGAACTTTGTCCACCGCCTCGTTGAGATCTTTTTGGATATGGAAACGGTCGTGAACGATGTCCGCCTGGGCTACATATTTCATCGCGCTATTCTTAAATGGGACCCACATGTCCATGGCGACTGCTTTCACCCGGCTTCTTTGGTCCTCATTCAACTCTTCCCACAATTTATCTGTCGCCTCTTCATTCCGGCCTTCAACTACATCAATCACTCTGGACTCTCTGGCATCCGTCATCACCGTGACGTAGTCGTGCCCTTTGCCAAAGCTTTTCTCATCCACACTCACGTATTCAATCATTTCAAGATCTCTTTCCAGCAGTCCACGATCCACTGCTCTTTTCATGATCTCGTTCACACTTTTCCAACTCAGCCCCAAGAGTAATCGCGCTTGTTCCAAGCTCGAACAGGCTCGGATCACATGGATTGCAAAGGCCTCAAACATCAATGTGAACCTTCCTTTGGGTTCAGCCCAAGGCACAGTCGCAGTTAAAACACCACATTCCTTGCATTGGACTCTAATGGGTCTCGCCAATAAGACCGTTTCAAACTGCATCGTGTCCAAATGTCTCCACTTTCTTTCCGGCGCATGATCTTTCAGTGGGCTTGTTTTTCCACATTTAGGACAACTGTGCTGCCGTCCAGGCGTCGTCTTCAAATAGATCACTACTTGATTCTCTTCCCGAATCAACTTCACTTCAGTCACTGTCCACTCTTCCCCTATCCCAAGTAATTGTCCGTAATGCTTCGCTAATGGATCCATCCCAAAATTTTACTCTTTTGGGACCCTCATTTTCCATTTTTCTTTCCAGGTTTACCCACTAAATTGTCCGAAGAACCA
>JAUHWS010000035.1 GCA_030427295.1 bacterium
GCCTAGTGGTCCTAGTCATTGGGGTTTACATGATCGCCACCAACTGGGGACCTCTCACACCACCGCTCCTCAGTGGGATTGCTTTCACAATACTGGGAGCGATTCACGTTTGTGGTAGTTGTAAGAAATAAAAGAGCGATTATTTTTTCCGATACAGAAAAACTGAAGCGACACTAAGCGCCATGCCAATGAATACGAGCGCAAGCATTGTCCATAACTGCAAGGGTCCGCTTCCAAGATGGCTCAATGGGTAAGGACCATTGATGATCCAAAGATAGCGTTCATGACTACCATGAATGAGCCAATAGAACCAGAGTGGGCTCAAAAGGAAAAAAATGCCAATGATGAGGGTAATAAAACCAGCTTTATTTTTCATGACTCCATTTTAGCATGATTTAATCAACCAGAATTCCCCGTGCCTTTAGGCCGGGTGTTCTCCAGGTGTGTGATAATATGAGAGCTATGAGTGATCATATTCACAAAAGTCATAATAAGAGTTGTATGCTGTATCATTTGGTATGTCCTGCCAAATACAGACGAAAAGTCTTTACAAAAGAAGTAGAAAAGTCTTTAAAGGAAATATGCTTAGAAATACAAGAGCGTTACGAAATCCATTTCATTGAGATAGGCACTGATCAAGACCATGTCCACTTCCTCATCCAATCAGTCCCCATGATGCTCGCCACCCGCATTGTTACAACTATCAAAAGCCTAACTGCCAAACACCTTCTAGACCGTCACCCTGAGATTCAAAAGATTCTCTGGGGTAGAAAGATCTGGACTTCTGGCTACTACATCAACACTGTGGGTAAATACGCCAATGAACAAGTCATCAAGAATTATGTTAAAAATCAAGGAAAAGCTTATAAACAGCTTCACAGAGATCAGCTCACGCTCTTTGAGGGTCTCACCTAACTAATTGATACCCCGTACCCTTGGGTCGGGGTAGATCATTAGGGCTATGAAAACCTCTCCACGAAGTAATCTGATAAAATTAATTACGTAATTAATTACGTAATTAATTGCCCCCCTCCTTTCATTTCGACCTTGTGGAGAAATCTTATTCTACCTTCCCTATTCCTTTCAGGGCGAGATTTCTCGATGTCACTCGAAATGAAAGGGGATTGGGGTGCTGGAGCGTACTTGTAGTGGGCTCCAGCGATTCTCGATTCAAAAACTAAACGGCTGAACCAGACTGCAAGTCTGCTCCAGCTGAAAAGCGCCTAGATTCCTCCACGAGGTCGGAATGAAAAGGCACCTTTAAATGATCAAAATGTTGACGAAGGCGAGGTCTGCAGACCTCGCCTTCGGGCTTTCTCACACACTTGCTTACATCATCCCTCCCATTCCCATTCCTCCCATGCCAGGCATCCCACCGCCTCCCATTGGCATCGCAGGCTCTTCCTTTGGAATGTCCGTGATGGCCGTTTCGGTGGTCAGGAACATCGCAGCCACAGAAGCAGCGTTGGTCAAGGCATTACGAGTCACCTTTTTAGGATCGATGATCCCTGAATCAAACATGTTCACCAATTGTTCTTCAGGGCTCAATTTGATGTCTTTGGTCGCATCGTAACCCATGTTTTTATCTCCTTCCCACGCTTTCACCAAAGCCGCTTCAATCACCTTGCCATCCAAACCAGCATTCTCGGCAATTTGGTTGAGGGGGTAAGACAGGGCATTCTTCACAATTTCAGCGCCCAATTGCTCTTCGTCTGAATGGAGTTTTTTAGGATCAATCTTCAAGCTCGCTTGCAAAATGGCAGACCCTCCTCCAATCACAATCCCTTCTTCCATCGCGGCGCGAGTGGCTGAAAGGGCATCTTCAATACGATGTTTCTTCTCTTTCAATTCCACTTCGGTCGCTGCTCCCACCTTAATCACCGCCACGCCACCGGTCAACTTGGCCAAACGTTCCGCCAATTTTTCTTTGTCAAAATCAGAGCTGCTCGCATCCAACTCGGCCTTGATTTGAGTCACGCGATTTTGAATGGCCTCCCCTTGACCCTTTCCTTCCACAATCGTAGTGTTGTCCTTGCTAGACACAACCTTCCGAGCCCGTCCCAAATCTTCCAAGGTAGCATTTTCGAGTTTCAATCCCACTTCAGACGAAATCACACGACCGCCCGTCAACGTGGCAATATCTTGAAGCATGGCCTTTCGACGATCTCCAAAGCCAGGGGCTTTCAAAGCCAGAGTGTTGAAGGTTCCCTTAAGCTTGTTCACAATCAAGGTCGCCAAGGCTTCGCCTTCAATGTCCTCGGCAATGATCACCAAATTCTTTCGACCGGCTTGAGCCATGGATTCTAAAAGGGGTAGAATTTCTTGAATGCTTGAAATCTTGCTGTCCGTCAAAAGAATCATGGCATCCTCGTAAACCGCTTCCATACGAGCGGTGTCCGTGATCATGTAAGGGCTGATGTAGCCGTTGTCAAATTGCATCCCTTCCACCATGTCGATGGAAAGTCCCATGGTTTGACCTTCTTCGACTTGCACCACACCGTCTCCACCGACTTTCTCAAACACCTCGGCAATCAATTTCCCCACCTCTTCATTTTGGGCTGAAATGGTAGCCACCTGAGCCATCTCTTCCTTGGTAGTCACTTCTTTTTTCATCTTATCCAATTCATCCACCACGGTTTGAACCGCATGTTCAATCCCACTCTTCAAAAGCATGGGGTTCACTTTATTGGTCGTGATGTGATGCAATCCCTCCTTGATGATGGCATGTGCCAAAACAGTCGCCGTCGTGGTTCCATCTCCAGCGACATCGTTGGTTTTGTTGGCCACTTCCTTCACCAATTGGGCCCCCATGTTTTCAAATTTGTCTTCCAATTCAATTTCTCGTGCAATGGACACCCCGTCATTGGTGATGGTTGGCGCGCCATAAGATTTATCCAAAAGGGCATTACGTCCCTTCGGCCCCATGGTCACGCGCACCGCATCGGCCAATTTTTGAATCCCTTCCAGGAGTTTTTGACGAGCCTCGTCGCCATGTAGTAGTTGTTTTGCCATTTTTTTAATGAGTTAGTTAATATTCTTAGTATTTAAAGCTTATGAGCTTATTCGCTTCGCTAGTTTACGGAGCTTATTTTGTAATCAAGCCAAGAAATAAGCTCTGTAAGCTAAGTCCGAAGGACGAATTAAGCTCTGTAAGCTGGGCAAATTAGCTTACAATCGCCCTGACCGAGGTCATTTCGACAATCTTGTATTCCACGCCATCCACCTTCACATCTTCTCCTGAATACTGACCATAGAGCACCTTGTCTCCGACCTTCATTTCAATCGGGAGCTCAGTGCCATGATCGGTGAGATTGGTTTTAGCCACAGCCACCACTTCGCCTTCTTTGGGCTTTTCTTTATTAGCCGTGTCGGGGATGACAATCCCGCTCTTCGTCACTTCTTCAGCTGCGATGGGTTTGATGACCACATAGCCATTTAAAGGAATGATGTTCATAGTTTTCTTATGGTTAAGAATTAATATTTTTCTGTGATCCCAATTTATCCATCCATCCTTTCGACCTTATGGAGAAATCTTTATCATATTCCTGAAGGCGGAATGAGAGTCTGACGATGGATAAAAATTAGCACTTCAAAGATGAGAGTGCTAAATCATTTTAGCAAGATCGCCTTTGGGGTCAAGGGATATAATATTGACAGAAATATACAAGTATATTTTAGATTACTTTAAAATCTAAATTTATCCCTGAAGGCGACATTGGCCAATGTCGCCTTCATTGAAAAATAAAAAAACCATTTTTCACTCCAAGGCACGACCCTAGAGTCGTCTGAATTTAGAATAACTGAATTCAAAAAGACTCCCGAGTTCACCTTTCTGGTAAACCACTCGCTAGGCTCGTGGACCATAAAGGCTCGGGAGTGACATTGAGGTGTGGGGTAGGTATATACTTTGGGTTGAGGTGGGTATATACTTTATTCTTAGTTACGAATTACGAGTGACGAATTACGAATTAAATCGCAATGTTTAATGTCTCAATTCTTAAACATTATTTGGAATTTAGATAGCTTAAATAAAGCAAGTTCTAAACCGTTTGGACATTCGAAATTCAAGTTTAGGATTTGTTTGGAATGAATTGGTGAGTATTGGGGTGAATTGGAAATTTAAGAAGATGGGTATATAGTTGGGGAGAGGGTGGGTATATACTTCATCTCAAGTGCAGAGTACTAAGTGCGAAGTAAAAAAAGAGAGAGATGGCGACGCGTAATGCGTACTACGTAATTCGTAATGCGTAATTGAGAAGATCCCCCCAGCCCTGCCTTTGCCGGCAGGCAGGCCCCTTTAGCAAGGGGGAGCCAAATACAGAAAAAAAACCATTCGTAACAATCCGCAACCCATTCGCATTCCATTCGTAAACAATCCGTGAAGCCATACGTGAGACAATTCGTTAACTATCCGCTACCCATTCGCAACCCATTCGTCACTACTTAAACAAAACATATCCCTCCGCACTCGCGCCATCATCAAAGTAGTGCTTCACCCAACCGGCTGAATCAAAGGGCTCAAGCAAGTTGGCCACCGGTTGCATCCACTCGTAGGATTCAAAAAAGCCAGCGACATTTTCAAAACGAACAAAGCTCACTTCGTCGTTTCGGCCACTCAGTTGACTAAAGACTTGATCAAAACGAGAGTCCTCAGAAAGCCGCGTTTCAGTCTCTGGATTCAAATGTTTTTTCATGGCTTCCATCCCGCTGGTCATAATGACCAGCTCATTGGTAATGGTGTAACAAAAACTGGCCTTGCTCCCCACTTGAGTACAAGTCACCCCTTGATCACCAACCGTCTCTTGAAGGGTTTCAACGCTTGAATCATCTGGAATGAGCTCACGCGATTCAGTGCCATCAGGCAAAGTCACCGTATGAATTTTAGGGGTAAAGTGAGCCGCAATCGACTTAAAACCTTCCGCCATTTTTTCAAGCTTAGCCTCAGCAAAAACCCGATCATCATGGGCCAGAAGCAAACTGATTTGACGCCCGCCGGTATTCTCGCCTTCAGCAAAGGTGAAGGCGTATTCATTGGCAAAGAGGGGATAGAGGTCATTCCGTAAATCCACACCCTCCCCAAAAACGCGATCCGTTTGAGCTCTCAGCAACCCCTCCATAATAATGCCGTAGGCAGGATTCAAATTAGAAATGGTCTGGAGGGTATTTTGCCACTCGTTCTCGAGATTTTGCCCCCCCAAATAAAGTCCTACCGTGTCCGCAGACAGATAATCGGCCAAGTCACCTTCAAATAGCTCCTCAGGATCATCAGGCTTAAGCGAGACAAGGTCTTTTTTGACGGTCAAAAACGTATTAAAGTGTACCCCTGACTCCTCCTTCCGAAGACTGAGGGTTAGGCTTCGAGAGGTGGCAGTGAGGGGTTGGATGATATTTTCATAGGTCCCCATGTCCACCGATCCCAACTTTTTAAGGTCAGAGTAAGCCAAAATCCAACCGCGTCGTGGCAATTGATTCACGCTCTTCAAGAAGGCTTCATCATGAGCTAGGCTAGCGTCCGAGGGGATGAATTGCTCCAGAACCAATGGATTCTTAGCCATGGCCACATAGCCATCCAACCATTTGAACGAAAAAGGTTCCCCCTGAGGGAAGTCATAAATTGGATACTCATCCGTGGTTTTTTTAAAAGATTCTCCCTCCAAAAGCAAACTTTCAAAATAATCAAGCGCCGCCGTTTTGTTACGAGCCTCCACCAAAACCACCCACTCCCCACCGCCATCATCCGTTTCCATCAAGACAAAAGAAACCGCACCCTTCCCAAAATGCGTTACCGCTTCGCTCACCGGAAGGCCTGTGAGCTGATTTAAAAAGGCCTCAAAATCAGCCGGTTGAATCAAGCTTTGCACTTGAGTCGGCAAGTTTAAATCCGAAAACTCCACATAAACCACCGTTTCCTTGGCAGGGATGAATTCTTCCAAATCCGCCCCAGGCAAATTCAAATAGAGATTGTATCCAGCAAAAGCCGCTGCTCCCACGACCCCTAAAACAATCAAGGTCAAAATGAAGCGCTGCAAGAAATGCGATTCTTTTTTCTTGGACGTGGCTTTTTTAGGTTTCTTTTTGGGAGTCATAATCAAAAGTGGGGATCAAACATCCCAATTCTACCACAAGAAACTTCCTGAAGAGAAATTAGTTTTAAACCCTCGAATGAGACATCAGACATCAAAACATTAGACATTAAGATGCTTCGTCCACCTCCGTCTCCTTACCACAATTCAGACATTTGATCAGTCCTTTCTTTTGCTCTACTTGCAATCCTTTGCAAACCGGGCAGGGGTCCTCAACTGGTTTTTTCCAACTGGCAAAATCACAATCAGGATAACCGGTGCAACCATAAAAGACTTTTCCACGTTTGGTCCGTTTTTCGACAATATCCTTTCCACATTCGGGACATTTAACATTGAGTGAATGGGCCAAAGGTCGAGTGCTCTTGCATTTAGGATAATTGCTGCAGGCCAAAAATTCTCCATAGCGGCCATTTTTCACCACCATCGGGCTGCCACACTTGTCACATTTTTCATCCTTAAATTCTTTTTGAAGTTTAGCTTCCCGTTCGGCATCCTCTTTCATCGGTTTGGCATTTTTACATTCAGGATACTTACTGCAACTCAAAAATTTTCCATTGCGGCCCAACTTCACCATCATGTCGGCGCCACACTTGTCACACGTCTCATCGGTGGTTTCAGTGATGATGTCTGATTTCTTCACTTCTTTTTTCTTCACCTCGATCGTTTTTTCAAAAGGCTTGAAGAAGCTTTCAATCACAGGCTGCCAGGCTTCTTTTCCGTCCGCAATGTCATCGAGTTTTTCCTCCATGTTGGCTGTGAATTTATAATCCACAATGTCAGAGAAATGTTTGACCAAAAAATCGTTCACAATCATGCCAATTTCCATGGGATGAAGTTTCTTGTCTGCCTGTTTTTCTACATAACCCCGACTGATGATGGTTGAGATGGTCGGCGCATAAGTTGACGGTCGACCAATGCCTTCAGCTTCCATCTTCTTTACCAAGCTAGCTTCCGTGTAGCGCGCCGGGGGCTGAGTGAATTTTTGTTCGGCATTCACTTTCTCCAGTTCGCACGCCTCCCCCTCACTCACCTCGGGGAGCAACTTGTCTTTGTCTGACAAGGCTTCTTCAGGATTATCCGTGCCTTCCACATAAACCTTCATGAATCCAGGCTTGCGAATCACTTGACCTTTGGCAGCCAAATGATAGTCCGCCGCTTTCACCAAAACAGTGGTCGTATCCAATTCTGCAGCAGCCATCTGGCAGGCAATGGTCCGCTCCCAAATCAATTTATACAATCGGTATTGCTTTGGATCCAAAAGGTCTTTCAGTTCATCAGGTGTTCTAGACAAATCAGTCGGACGGATGGCTTCATGCGCTTCCTGAGCTCCTTTTGCCTTCTTTCTAAACAGGCGAGGCTTGTCCAAAGCATATCCCTTTCCAAACAGTTTGGTCACCACTTTGGGGACGGTTTTTAAAAATTCATTCGATAAATTGTAGGAATCGGTACGCATGTAGGTGATCAAACCCGTATGGTCTTTCCCGATATCGATCCCTTCATAAAGTTGCTGAGCCACCACCATGGTCTGTTTGACCGAAAAGCCTAATTTACGACTGGCTTCCTGCTGCAGCGTCGAGGTGATAAACGGCGCGGCAGGCTGACGGGTGGTTTTCTTTTTGGTGATTTTTTCAATCACATAATCCGCCGCCTTCAAATCCTTCACCACCTGATCGGCTGTTTTTTGATTCCCCACTTCCGCTTTCTTGCCTTTGATTTTAGACAACTCTGCGTTGAACTCACCTTTCTCCACTTTCAAATCGGTGTTGATTTTCCAGTACTCCTCAGGTTTAAAGGCTTCAATTTCACGCTCTCGGTCCACAATCAATCGCACCGCCACCGACTGCACACGTCCGGCACTCAGTCCGGCTCGAATCTTACTCCAAAGCAGGGGTGAAAGTTTGTATCCCACCAAACGGTCTAGCACCCGCCTGGCTTGTTGGGCGTGTACCAGATCAATGTTGATGCTGCGAGGATTGTCCAAGGCTTTCAAAACAGCCGGCTTGGTGATTTCGTGAAAGGCAATCCGTTTAAAATCACCCTTTTTGAGTCCAAGGGCGTAGACCAAATGCCACGCAATACTTTCCCCTTCGCGGTCTTCATCGGAGGCGAGCCACACCATGGTATCAGGTTTTTTGGCGGCTTTTTTAAGTTCTGCCACGACCTTCTTTTTTTCTGGGCTGACTTCGTATTCGGGTTCAAAGTCATTGTCCACATCAATGGCCAAAGTTTTTTTGGGGAGATCCCGAATATGCCCCATAGAGGCTTTGATACTATATTTAGCGCCTAAAAATTTTTTAAGCGTTTTGGCTTTCGCCGGTGATTCCACAATGATGAGGTGGTTCATTCTTTATTCCTTGTTACTTATTATCTATTACTTATTATCCATTAACTATTATTTCATAATCCATAATCCATAATCCATAATCCTTAATCCACAGAACACATCAACCATTACTACAAATATGGGGAGGAGTTTCTTTCATTTTTTCCATCCGTGAATCAAACGTCAGCTTCCATATATACAGGGACGGGTTTGAATCTGTCAAATAAAACGCGTTTTTTAAACCTATATATAAGGTATAATCAAAAACTAATTTTTTTTGCAGTAAATCCTAAAATCATCCATCCTAATAGTCGTGAATCGAATCCAAAAAGCCAAATCAGAGCCAGAGGCCTTCATTGAACTTTATGATGCTTATGCCGAGCGTGTATATCAATACTTCCTACGACGCGTGGGTCATCTGGAATGGGCGGAAGATTTGTGTGCTCAGGTCTGGGAAAAGGCACTTCAAAAAATCCACGCCCTCCGTTCCGATCAAGAAGAGGGGTTTGCGGCCTGGCTCTTTGCCATTGCCCGCAATGAGCTCAATCAACATTTTAGGCGACACCAAAAGCAATGGACCCTTGAGTTGCCCGAAACCGTGGAGGATGAATCAAGTGGGCCAAGCCAAATTCTAAATGAACGTCTGGAAGCAAATCGTGTGCGCCAACTCTTGACAGCGCTGCCACCCAAACAGCGTGAGGCCATCGAACTCCGTTATTTTGCCGACCTCCAAAATAAGGAAATTGCTCGTGTACTGAAAATCTCAGAAAAAACCGTGGCCTCCAACCTTTCGCGGGCGCTGAGCACCTTACACAATCGTTTAAAGGTCATAGACCCATTGGACGAATCCTAATTTTTGCAGTCATTTTTTAATCTTTCCATCTTAGAAGACATGAAGCACTTTGATGATTTAGAATCACAGCTCCAAAAAAAATTAAACCCCATGCGGGCCGACTTTAAAGATGGTCTGCGTGCGAAACTATCCAAACAAGCGGAGTCTCAATTTAGAAATTCCACTCAAACCGCTTCTGTTTTATCCTTTATTTTTTTATTCATGAAACGTTATTCCATTCCCGCCATCGGACTGACCATTGCTCTGGTGCTTGCGATTTCAAAGGTGCTCCCGGGTTCCGTGTCACCCCTAACGGCCGAAGAGGTGTTGGCTCAGCTAGAAGAGACTTATCAAGAAAACGTTGAAGACAATCGAATCTATTATGAAAAAGTGTTGAAAGAAGATTTTGAAAATGGTGTCCTCTACTTTTCAGAAATTGAAGAAGATTACACCATGCCCCAAAAAAATTCCTACCTCATAATTAAAAAAGACCCAGATACGCAAGAGTTAGATTATGCCATGTTGCATCATGTTGATGAAAATGGAGATGGAATCAGTGGAGTGGTTGATTATTCAGGGGGTCCTGATTATTCAGGAGGGAAGATGGACACCCCCTTGACTGAGGCGCAATTGAAATGGATTGATATTTTTAAGGGAAAAAAAACTTATTGTTATGAAGAGTTTAGCTTTGATGAATGGAGTGCTAAAATTTACCTAGCCCTTGCTGCCGAGGATCAGTCTGTGTTTCAAATCGGAGGAGCGATGTATTCCGACGATTATTTAAAGCAATTTGGTGAAGCACACAAAAGCTACAGATCCTCTCTTTTTGATCAAGATAACGGTGTAAAATCCCTCACTCAAGCCGTGGAAAATTTGATTGATTCAGACAATTATGAGTATGAGCTCATCCAAGAAGAAGGTAAAACCTACCATCTTTTTAAAGAGTACGTGCCAGATGAATTTGGCCCCGGATTTGATCATACTTACTACTTTTATATCAATCCAGAGACGTTTCAACTTGAAAAACATGAAACATATGATGAGTCTGGAGGGTTGATTTTTAGACGCACGCTCCTCGATTCAGCCATACTGGATAGCGCCCAAGAGTCAGAAGTGTTTGACCCATCGCAATTTGAAGGCATGGAATTAAGAGGTAGTTGGCCGGCAGATAATCCCATTCATCATTTTTCAAAGCCTGGCTGCTACGACAATGAAGGTGAATTGATCAGAAGTGACGTCGATGCTTATATTTCAGACGAACTGCGCCAGGAGATTGATTATCTAAAAAAACTAGCTCCTTTTCAGATAGATGAAATAGACTATAAAATGGGCAGGGGATATGTAGATTTACCCAGTAAAAACAATTATTTTCCTGAGCAAGACCCCTTTAGGTCATTAAGAGAAGATTTACCGGATTTTGAAGAAGGGGAATCTCCTGGCGGATTTATACTCGCCTGGCAAGCCTCCCCCATGGGCGAAGATCTGATTGAATTATTCCGAGACAATGGACTGGGGTTGGTGCTTCGAGGTGAAGTGGGCATGAATGACACCGTCACCTCCCCTTACAGAGGAACAGTTGTTTCAATTGATAATGCTGAAGGCCATTCTGGAAATAAAATCGTGACCATTGAACATGAGCTAGGAGACAAGGCATTCAAATTTCGCTATTCTCCCTTGGAAACAAATCTATCCATTGGCCAACTAATAAGTGAGGGTGAGGCGATTGGAAGAGTAGTTCACCCAGAAAATGCACCAGAAAATTGGAATGAAGGTGAAGTGCGCCTCATGTTTCAAGTGATGGTGGATGGCGAGTTAGTAGACCCTCTCGAATTTTTAGAAGAACTCAATAAAAAATAAATCAAACATTTTTTAAGCTTATTTAAGCCAATCCCATCTGCTAAATATGATTTTGAACCCAAATATTTTTTTTAGTCAAATCCGCAGCAAATGGCTTATTCATTTAAAAAAAGTTGTATAAAAAATGTCTACATACCCCCTTTTTCCTTTATTTAAGCGGAAAAATCTTGATTCCTGATGGGGGCGCCCCTATACTTCACTTAGATTATTTCTTAATTACAAAATCTTATGACTAAAGGAGATTTGATTAATGCCATTGCTGCAAGCGTTGGTCTCAGCAAAAAAATGGCTGGTGACGCTCTCGAAGCAATGCTTGATGCTGTTACTAAAGAACTTAAAAAAGGAAACAGCGTAACCATCACTGGTTTCGGAACTTTCCGTGTTAGCAAACGTGCCGCTCGCACTGGTGTTAACCCACGAAACCCATCTGAAAAGATCAAGATCCCTGCTATGAAGCTTCCTGCTTTCAAGGCTGGTAAAGGTCTTAAAGATGCTGTTCGCTAGTTCGTTCAGATCGAATGCAAAATCAAACCCACCTGCAAGGTTTTTCCTCGGGTGGGTTTTTGCATGGTTGTAACTGGGGCTACGCAGAGAACTTGTCATCCCAAAAAAATAAGCCTATGATAGAATTAGACAATAATCCATAACACAAAAATCATGGCGGTTCTACAAGTATCTCAAGATGACTTTCAAAAACAAGTACTCGATGTAAAAGGAAAACCCGTACTTGTTGATTTTTGGGCACCGTGGTGCGGTCCTTGTCAAACTCAAGGTCCCATCATCGATGAACTTGAAAAGGAAGTGGGGGATAAAGCAGTCATTGCCAAGTTAAACGTCGATGACAATCAAGACATTGCAGGTCAATACGGCGTGATGAGCATCCCAGCCCTCATTGTCTTCAAAGACGGCGAAGTGGTGGAACAACTCGTTGGCGTACATCAAAAAGAAGACTTGGTGCAATTGATTGAAAAGCATGCTTAAGTTTCATCAATTTCTGAAAGGTCCAAAAGATAAACTGATTGCCTAGCACCATCACTGATTGAAATGAGGAGCTGGTGTTTGTCCTCAGAAAAAACATAGTCATTCACTTCAAATTGGCTGTTTTTTGATTCAATGAGTTTTATTCCCTGGTATGAAAGCTTTTCGCAAAACGGGGGAAAAGGATAATCATCCAAATCTAAAGACTCACCTTGTATTTCAACGTCACAATCAAATACGGTTCGAACATCTTTGTAATTGATGGAGCCAAAAATAACCCATTCAGGAGTAATGGAGTAGATTTTTCCATCTGATTCATCGAAAGTAAAATCTTGCGTGGTAAGATTTTCCGCATTTAAATCCATGGATTGAACCAGGCCACCCGAGCCATATTGGTGGATGATAAATTGTTCATTTTGGCGATCCACGTTGTAACGAGGGCCATTGAGTTGATAGTCATTTTGATATCGAATGAAGCCATAAAATGGTCCAAATTGCCTCTGCTCCACCTGAGTGGACAATTCGACATGAGGCACATCGACCTGAATGTTTGAATGCATATAAACCTGTTTTTCAGCAATAACCAGCAAGCCAATCACATAAATCAAAACAGTTGTGGCCACCCATGAAAAGCGTTTTTTCACCAAAAAATAGGTGAATGAACCAATGGCAAAAAGGCTTAAAATAAAAATTTGAAAGTAACTCACTTTCAGGTAAGAAATGAAGAGTGTATTGGGAAGCGTGTAAAAAATGCCCATCTCAAAATAAAAAAGGGGCAAGAAAATAAGTTCCCACGATAACAAGAGTTCAGGTCCAAAAAAATTGTAAGTGATCTCAGGTAAAAAAAACTTAATACTCACATATGCCGTGACATAGGCAAGAAAAATAGGCTTCAAAAACTTTAAAAAAGGCCATTGAATTCGAGCCTGATTCCCCTTCTTTTTCCTAAAATAAAACCAGTAACTCAATAAACCAATGAGTAACGAAATCGCTGAAACGGCTGGAAAATAGTCAAGTTCAATCACCACTCGATCATCCATTGTACTGTAGAGTTCAATGACTTGCCACAAGGATGAAAAAAAGAAAATCAAGAGGGGGGCAAAAACAAGTCCCATCATTTTTTTACAACTCAATAACCGAGATGAGTTAAAAAAAATCTTCCTCCATATAAAAAGATAGGGGACGAGCAAGAAGGCAAGAAGGGTTAAAAAGTGAACCCATAAACCATAGTAAGTCAAGTCGCTGAAGATAGGTGTTATGCTATTCCAAATCACAATCAAGGATCCATAAATCAGGGCTTCGCCCACCTCCCACCACTTTTGCCAGGGGCGAGTGATCCGAATAAAATCATCCTTAACATGTTTAGGGTCTCCAAACTGCTTCTTCATAAAATGCTCGTTAATGGTTGTGTTATCAAGGTATTGATCCTCAGTCAGATCTTCGGTGTGATCTTGTAGCTCTTGAATGAAGCGCTCACAATAAGGATTGCCCTCGAGTTGAGATTCAATTTGCTTTAAGTAGGATTTTGAGTCCATTTTAAACATTTATGAAGCAAGACCCATCATACGTTAAAAAAAATCTTATAAATACTATTTAACAAATAGTTAAAAGAAAAGCAAGTACTTTTAAAAAGATAGCCATCGAATTATTTAGCCATAGCTTTTAGCGACGCTGATCCATCGCCTC
>JAUHWS010000036.1 GCA_030427295.1 bacterium
CTCGCCGCCACCTTCGGCATCTCATCCCTCTTTTTAGGCACCCAAGGCAAATTCTGGGCCATTGTCCTTATTTTTGTATTGTCGGTCGTGTTGAGCATTTTGCTGCGAAGCAAAAAAAACCCATAGAAATCAGACATATCTGATCCTCACAGGGTTTTTTAATGAAGGAGTTTGCTAACCGAATAAACCACCAAGTCTTTCCCTCAAAGACTTTTGAGGTGGGTGTTCTTGATCAATATCACCTCTTTGTCTAGCACGCTCAGCTAACTCTTGGTTATTTTTTAAAACTCTAACCAAATTAGACAACGCATCTTGAGGGGTCTGAGCTGGATCCGCACTAATATTCACCCCAGCGCCACTAAAAGTAAACACGTAAGGTTGATCTGGGCCAGACTGAATGCCGTAAACACTAATTGACCCTTGATCAAGAGCGTTGGCAAAATAAGTGGGCAAATAAGGACCGATCAGACCTCTTATTTCAGGATTGTCTGTAATTTGCATTTTGCCAGGCTGGCCTTCAACAGGTGTTGGTGTAAGTTCTATATCTTCTATATCTATAATTGAGGGTTCATCAACTGGTGACATAAATGTAGTAATTACATGTATAAATCTTCTAATTCTAGCACGTATTTAAAATAAAATCAAGTTAAGACAGTGCTCAAAAGGGCTTTAACTTCCAAAAAAACAAAAAATATGCTAGAATTCAAGCCAATTCATTAAAAAACATGCAAATTCAGATAAAGAAAAATGATGATGGCTTTTTAGCCACCCACCCAACCATCAACGGAGCGTTTGCTGAAGGTAGCACAAAAACGGAAGCGCTCAAAAATTTAGACCAAGTTGTGGAAATGATCATCGAATACAAAAAAAGTATATACTCACTATAACAAAAAGTATATACCCATCATCTCAATTCATTCCAATTTACTCCAGTACTCATCAATCGTTTCCAAACAAATCTTAATCTCTAATTAATAATGTCTAAATTACTCCTAATTTGTTTTATTTAAGACATTTAAAACCTTAATAAGGCCTAAAAATTGAGGCATTAAACATTGCGATTTAATTTGTAATTCGTCACTCGTAATTCGTAACTAAGACAAAAGTATATACCCACCTCAACCAAAAGTATATACTCAACCTCTAAAAAAGTGCCAAGTGAGACGTGGCATGTGCGAAGAAAATCACTCCAAGACACTTTAAGAAGGGGGGCAAATTCAGTCAAACAATTCGTAAACAATTCGCACCCCATCCGCAACCTATTCGTGATTAGTAATTAGTAATTCGTAATTAAGAAATGAGCATCTACTCCGTTCGACCTGAACTCCTCCCACTGGCCCGCAAAATCATCCTGCGTCTGACAGAAGAAACTGAGCTAGATGAAAAAAAGCTCAAGCTCATCCGCAATAAAATGACCAAAGTCAATGGCGGCGTGTTACCGAAAAACCTAGAGCTCATCCAAGCCTACAAGGAGCTAGTGAAAGAAAAAGCCATCCAACCCAGCCCCATGATTTTAAAGGTGATTCAAAAGCGCAAAGTACGGACGCTTTCGGGCATTGCCAACATCACCGTGCTCACCAAAGATTTAGGCTGCCCCGGCGAATGCATCTTCTGCCCAACGGAAAAGGGAATGCCAAAAAGTTATCTGAGCAACGAACCCGCCATGATGCGAGCCGTTCGAAATGAATTCAGTGCCTACAAACAGGTCAAAACCAGACTCAACGGACTCGTTGCCCAAGGGCATGACATCACCAAAATTGACATCCGCACCGCTGGAGGCACCTGGGGCGCCGTCCCTTTGTGGTACCGAGATCGCTTTTTGAAAGGCATCTATCTCGCTTTAAATGAGGGACCGGGAGAATTCATCGAACACACCGATGAGGAAATCAAAGCCATGGATTTGCAGGAGCTCATCCAGCAAAATGAAACCGCCAAATGCCGCTGTGTGGGACTGTGGGTCGAAACCCGCCCCGACTGGGTCGACGAAGTGGAGCTGGTAAGATTGCGGAGTTATGGCGTCACGGGAATCGAACTAGGCATCCAAACCACCGATGACAAAGTGAATGAGTTCAACAAGCGAGGTCATGGGCTGGCCGAATCGATTCGGGCCACCAAACTCTGTCGAGACATCGGACTCAAAATCTGCCATCATTTGATGCCCAACCTACCCACCGCCACCGTCAAATCCGATTTGAAATCAGGACGAGATTTGTTTGAACTCGAAGGCTTACGACCCGACTATTTAAAGGTCTATCCCACCATGGTCACCCCTTTCTCGGACCTAGAAAAAATGCTGGAAAAAGATCCGTCCATCCACACCCCCTATACCGATGACGAACTGATCGATATCATTGCCGAAATCAAGAAAAACGTCCCCCGCTACTGTCGCATCATTCGAGTGATCCGGGACATCCCAGCCGAAAGCATCATCATTGGGTCTAAAAAGTCAAACCTCCGACAAATCATGCACCGCATGGGCGTGTTTTGTGAGTGTGTCAGATGCCGGGAGATTCAAGATCATCCCATCAAGGACTATGAACTAAGGACTAAGAACTACGTGGCCAATGAAGGCGGGGAAGTTTTTATTTCCATCGATGAAACAAATTTGGACAAATTGATTGGACTCTGTCGACTCCGCTTCCCCAGTGACCCCAAAAACCCCATTTTCCCAGAACTTGAAGGCGCCGTCTTGGTGCGGGAGCTCCACGTCTACGGCCAACAAGAAAGTCTGGGCGAAGGGCAAAGTGTTCCCTCCAAATCGCAACATCGAGGCTTTGGAAAAATGTTGATGCAAAAAGCCGAAGACCTTGCCAAGGAAAAAGGCTTCCAAAAAATCGCCGTCATCGCCGCCGTGGGAACGCGGGAATACTACAGAAAGTTGGGTTATGAGTTGGAGGGAACGTATATGGTAAAAAAGCTTAAAGATTAAAAACCCCACCATCTCCAACCTTTCGGCATCTCATGTTTTATGGGATTGTATTCAATGTATCTCAAATGAGCTTCAAAATCTCGTTCATCACGAATCACATGATCGTGAAAGGATTTCTGCCACATGAATTTGGGAAACGATAATTCAGGATTGGGATGTTTTTGGTGGAATTGGGATTTGAGCTCAAAGAATTTTTTCTTCTGACCATCATATATTTCTTGAAGGCGAGGTTCCGGAACCTCGCCTTCAAGAAATGGATTTATGATTCGATTAATATCACACGACGAATTGCCTTTGATCGATTTCATGATTTGAGAAATATTCGCATTCCCCATCGGCGTTACCAATAAATGAAAATGATCATAACCCAAAAACCATCCATGAAGCATAAATTCCTTCACGCTTTGGCACAATTTCAAATTCTCCCAAAACACCTCGCAAAAGATTTTCTCCTCAAAATACCAATACCGATTCTTGGTCACCCCCGTGACAAAATACGTGTACCCCTCCTCATAAAACCGCTTTTGTGAATTCCGATGTTCCATACATCCCTCATTCAAAGAATAAAAGGGAGGTCACCTTTATACCCAAAATAAGCTAAAAAATCAATACATCCGAAAACGAGGCAACGTTGCCTTTGTTTCTACATAAACCCACCCACCTGATGATCCCACAATTCAGCGTACTTCCCTTTTTTCTTCAAAAGCTGAGAATGCTTGCCTTCCTCCACCACCTTACCCCCATTCAACACCAAAATACGGTCCGCCGATTTGATCGTTGAGAGTCGATGCGCGATGATGATCGTGGTTTTGTTCTTTTGTAAAACAGCCAAAGCCTCCTGGATGTACTTTTCAGAAATGGAATCTAAAGAACTCGTTGCTTCATCCAAAATCAGAATCGACGCAGGGGACAGCATGGCTCTGGCAATGGCAATGCGTTGCCGTTGACCCCCAGACAATTTCACTCCTCGCTCACCCACCAGAGTATTGTATTTTTTAGGCAAAGTATCGATAAATTCCTCAACATGAGCCTTTTTGGCTGCCTCTAGAATCTGTTTTTTAGTCGCCTTTTTAGCCCCATAACTGATATTTTCTAAAAGTGTCCGATGGAAAAGAATCGGATCCTGGGGGACCAAGGCAATTGATTCCCGTAAACTCTGCTGAGTGACCTTAGCAACATTTTGATCATCGATTAGTATCTCTCCTGCATCGATGTCGTAAAGCCGTTGAATAAGTTTGACGAAAGTTGATTTTCCGCCCCCACTGTGACCCACCAAGGCGATTTTCTCCCCGGGTTGGATCGTGAGTGAGAAGTTTTTATAAACCCATTCTTTTTGACCGGGGTATCTAAAGCGTACCTTTTTCAATTCAATCTTGCCACCTTTCACTTTGATCGGTTTTGCCCCAGGCTCATCCGCCACCTGCAGATGGGTCAAGCTATACTCCACCATTTCTTCCATGTCATTGGCCGCTCGCTGCGTCTCCCTGACTCGATCTCCAATCTGCCTCAGATGACCCGATAGCAGGGCGTAAATGCCAACCACAAAGGCAAAGTCTCCCACCGTCGCCTCTCCTTCGGACCACAAGAAAACCGCGAGAGTAAAGAGACTGATTTTCACCATCGTCATCACCAAATTTTGAAACGCGCCCACTGAATTGAAACGCACATACAAATGAAATAATTTCAGCATCCAACTTTGAGTGGTTTTGACAAAAATCTTGTCCTCCTTGCCTTCTTTAGCAAAAGTTTTCACCGTTGCATTCCCCGTCACACTGTCGGCCAATTGAGCGCCCAGCTTGCTATCCGACTTCACCCATCTGCGTCCTTGAGGGGCAATAAAACGGATGGCCATCCAAATGCTCACCGTGATATAAACCGTGCTGCCGATGGCAAACAAAAGGCCCATGAGAGGCCACTTGATCGTCAAAAAAATCAAAATACCCGTCATCAAAATAGACACTCGAATGAAATGATCATAAAAACTATCCCCAAATTTTTCAACCGAATACATCCCTCGTTTGATCTTGGTCACGATGGCCCCCGCAAAACTATTGTTGTGCCAATCGCTACTGAAGCGTTGCACCGTCGAGAACACATCAATGGCACTGTCCCGCATGGCAGGACATTTGACATACCAGTCATAAAAACTATGCGTGGCTTTATTGAGGATGTGAAAGCTAGCGCCGACAGCCGCCACGATAAGTAGTAATTCAAAGGCATGCCAAAAGGCGAATTGCGGATCTTGAATGGAAGTTTCGGCAATTCGGTCCGTCACTTCCCCCATATAGTATGGCAAGGCCAACTCTAAGCCAGCCTGAATCACCATCGAAAAAATGATGAGAACAATCGCCCAGGGTCTTCTTTTGTAATACTTCCAGACGAATTTTGCAACGGTGCCAAAACTTATTTTTTGTTTCATAGAAAGGGCTCGTGAGTCACGAGTCTAACACACCTTACCCCTTTTCCAAAATTGGTCCTAGCAAGAAACTGAATGAACCTTAGCTCGCCTTCTTGGGAGATTTTATATATCATCTTAATAGAATGAAACACGCTGAACCCAATCATCAAAATTTATGGCAACACCCTCTGTGGGCCAAATTTCAGCAAGCTGTAGGCCGAAACATCTGGCAACTCCAGGTGAGGGGGGCGAGTGCTTTGGTCATCCAACATCGAATATCCCTCGGACTCAACTGGCTCGAAGTGCCCCGCGGACCGATTTTTGAAGATGAAAAATCACTCCAGACGATTCTCCAAAAAATCAAAGAACTCGGTAAAAAAGAAAAATCCGTTTTTGTTCGGCTTTCTCCATACCAGCCACTCCCAGCTCCCAGCTCCCAGCTCCCAGCTGCGATTGGAGATCATCACCCCCAGACCTCCCTCCTCATCGAT
The DNA here is from genome assembly GCA_030427295.1 of bacterium. Lineage (GTDB taxonomy): Bacteria > Patescibacteriota > Gracilibacteria > UM-FILTER-43-11 > UM-FILTER-43-11 > JAUHWS01. Next base: position 5,819 of record JAUHWS010000036.1, read on the forward strand.
CTGACTCAGTCCAAAGACGAGATCCTCAAGCAGATGAAGCCGAAGGGCCGTTACAATATCAAGGTCGCTCAAAAACATGGGGTCCAAGTTCAGGTTAGCGATGATGTGGATGCCTTTCACTCCCTCCTGGTCAAGACCGGAGGGCGGGACGGTTTTGGCATTCATCCAAAATCCTACTACCAAAAAATGTTAGAGAATTTGGGGGATCATACCCAACTCCTCCTCGCGAAAAAAGAAGGTCAAGTGATTGCCGGGGGTATTTTTGTCTATTTGGACGACATGGCGATTTATTATTATGGAGCGTCGGACCACTCAGCTCGCAAGTTCATGGCCCCCTATTTAATTCAGTGGGAGGCGATCCGAGAAGCTAAAAAAAGAGGCTGCCAGTGTTATGATTTCTTGGGGATTGCCCCCGAAGGCGCTCAAAATCATCCCTGGGCGGGGGTCACCTCCTTCAAAAAAAAGTTTGGGGGACATGTGGTTGATTATCCTCAGGCCAAAGACATGGTGCTCCGACCCCTTTGGTATGGGGTTTATAAAATGAGGAAAAAGTTAAGAGACTAATAGTAAAGTCTTAATAGCGAGTAAAATCTTGTTCATTTTTAGCATTAAATGTCTTTTTTGGTTGAAAAATGACAGTAAATGCTTTAATTTAGCATTCGAAGTTATAATTTATTAGTATGAAATATATTCGTATTGCCAAAACCAAGCAAGTAAATGAGGTGCTAAAAGAAATTCAGGAATTTTACTCACTACTGGATGATTCAGCGATTGTTCGAATGGCCCTTTCTAAATTTTATACAGACATGAAAAAAGAGGCTATTGACACTGATTCTCATTTTGATTGCTAGGGCCGTAGCCGATTGATCAACCGTGGGAAAGGAATGGTCTCACGAATGTGGTGAGTGCCACACATCCAACCCGTGATTCGCTCCAGCCCATAACCAAATCCCGAGTGGGGGACGGAGCCGTATTTTCGAAGGTCCAAATACCAGTCGAAGACAGCCGGATCCAAATCGTGCTCCTTAATACGCTCCATCAAAACGTCGTAATCCTCTTCCCGTTGTGACCCCCCAATCACCTCCCCATAGCCCTCAGGAGCGAGTAGGTCAGCACACAAGGCTACATTCGGATTCTCCGGATCCCGCTTCATGTAAAACGCCTTCACTTCAGCAGGATATTTTTCGACAAAAATCGGTTTGTCATATTTTTTAGTCAACATAGTTTCGTCATCTGCCCCCAAATCATCATTCTCTTGAATGTCCGAACCCATCTCTCTCAGCTCCTGTACCACCTCGGCATGGGTCTTGCGAAGAAAAGGGGCTTGAACTTTTTCCAGGGCTTCAATATCGCGTTCCAAAATTTCCAATTCCTGCCGATTCTTCTCCAGCACTTTCTTCACAATATGACAAACCAGACCCTCTTGAATCTGAAGGTTCATTTCATGATCGCAGTACGCCATTTCCGCATCCATCATCCAAAATTCCGTCAAATGACGACGCGTTTTTGATTTCTCCGCGCGGAACACGGGGCCAAAGTCGAACACCCGCCCATGACTCATGATCGCCGCTTCAATATAAAGCTGACCCGATTGAGAGAGGTAGGCTTTGTCTTCCTCAAAATAATCGATTTCAAATAGCTCCGTGGTTCCCTCACAAGCATTCGGCGTCAAAATAGGCGAGTCGATTTTGATGAAATCATTGTCATTCAAATATTCGTAAGTCGCATTGATCACCGTATTTCGCACCCGCTGAATGGCCCATTGTTTTTTAGAACGGAGCCATAGGTGCCGGTTGTCCAACAAAAACTCGGGTCCATGTTCCTTTTTACTGATGGGGTATTCCTCCTCACAAATTTGAACGGGCTCAATGCTTTCGACAACCAACTCAAAAACATCTTCTTTTTTGGGGTGTTGATTGATTTTACCCGTCACTTTCACGGACGATTCCATGGTCAGTTTTTCAGCTATTTCCATACTTGCCTTACCTCCATCATTTTCAGTCACAATGCCTTGCATGAAACCCGTTCCATCCCTGAGTTGCAAAAAGTAAATCTTTCCGGAGCCGCGACGATTGTACATCCAACCCGAAATAGTAACCGATTGTCCAACATGTTCTTTAGCATTCTTAATCTTGATGTCCATAAAAATGAGAGGTTATTGACTCACTAATTTTAAGGGGTTTAGGGTCATTTGGCAATGGGCGAAAACTGAAGGCGACATTGGCCAATGTCGCCTTCAGTTTTTTAAAAAAACACCGTGACCCCACCCACAATTACCCCATACACCAACATCGGCCAGATGGTTTTTTTGATGATCATCCCTTCCTTTTTCTCAATTCCCAACACCGAACAAACCGCCACAATGTTGTTGATGCAGATCATGTTCCCCATGGCTCCTCCCACGGCTTGAGCCGCCAAAATAGTGGTCACATTCAAATCCAAATTGGTGGCAATCGATTGTTGAATCCCCCCAAAAGTCAAATTAGACACGGTATTTGAGCCCGAGAAAAACGAACCCAAACCTCCCAAAAAAGAGGCAAAATACTGCCAGTAGGGTCCCACCAGATCCGCCAACGATTGACCTATCAATTGGGATAGGGCCTGATCGCCATCCACCAATAAAAGCTTCACAAAAACCAAAGCGGCCAACAAAGCAATGATCGGCTTTTTAACTTGCTGCCACGATTCAGACCAGGTTTTTTTGATAATTTTCCTTCTCTCCCTTCCTTTAAAAAGAAAAATAGAAACCAGAGCGATCAAAAAGAAGGGGATGATGGACGGCACATATAAAAGGGCATGCTTAAAGTTGGTTTCTGTTCCCAGAATATTGCGCAGTTCCAAAACCAAGCTAGGGCTGAGTAAAATCTCTGCAAAAGGTTGTAAATTCACCGAAAGAAACTGAGTGGTTGAGTTGAGCAGGGCTTTCAATTTAAAGGCCTCAATCCGGGTCACAAGCAATACAATCAAAGTCCCCCACAAGGCAAAGGTGGCTTTGGCAATGGTCCCGAATGAAAAATGAGGTTCTTTGTGAGGCAGTTCTTTTTCGGTTCCAATGTGTTTTTCGGCGAAGAAAATGGTCAAGACCAAACCGATGAAACCCCCTACAATCGCCGGAAATTCGTAGCCGATGCGAGCTAAAAGAAAATAGGGGACGACGCACGAGAGAATGCTCAAATAAATGAAAACAATATTTTTACGGATGTCTGCCCAACTCACCACAAACCGTAAAGCCAAAATCGGAATCACCAAGGCGGCCACCGAATGGATCAGGGCGGATTTAATGCTCACTTCCAACAGCTGACTTTCGGACAAGCCCAGCTGCCCCAAGCCAAACCAAATCGGCGTACCGACGGCGCCAAAGGTCACCGGTACCGAGTTCATCACCAGGGTCAACATGGCCACGTTGAGCGGCTTAAAACCCAGTCCAATCAAAAGCGGGGCAGCCAAGGCGGCAGGGGTTCCAAAACCACTCGCTCCTTCTATCAAAAAGGCAAAAGCCCAGCCAATGGTCATCAGTTGGGCGACTTTGTTGTGGGTCACGGCATTCAGCCACTCCCGAATCGTTTTCATGGCCCCGGTGTTCTCCATGCTGTGGAACAAAAAGATGGCTCCCCAAATGACCAAAATCGGAGTCCAAGCCGTCAGTAGCCCATCGATGACCGTGGCGTTCATCAGCCGAAAGTCAGAATCAAAGTAAAAAAGTTTCAGGGCATAAAGCAAAACAGCCACGATCGGCAAAGCGATGTAGCTGGGTACGCTCTTCTTTTTGGTCATCAGATAAATCAGAAGTGCGATGGGTGCAATGGCGACAAGAGTTGGCATTTTTTATTTTTTTAATGTTTCAAAGAAATCATCACTTATTTGACATTCTAAATTGTTCCAGTACCATTTCCCACTCAATTTCATTCACCGGCGTGTCATGACCTCCTCCAGGGATGATGTTTAGCTCTGGTTCAAACCCAAGTTCCAGCAATTTATCGTTGAATGCATTCATGCGTTCGACGGGAACGATGGTGTCTATTTCACCGGCTTCGATCCAAATGGGTAAGTCTTTTTGCAGGATGTCCAATTCCTCTACTTGCTTTTCTGAAACCGCGGGACAGATGAAAATAAAGCCATCCACCTTGACCGCCCGCTCATCCAATTGTTCAAAGGCATGAAAAATCGTCCGTCCTCCCGCAGAAGCGCCAGAAAGAAAAATAGGAATATCTCCATATCTGATTCGAAGTTGATTGACCAGGTCCAACAACTCAGCCCCACCCACTTCTCCAAATTCACTGGTCTCAGGCGTGATGTAAAGCACTCCATTTTCTTTGGTATACGATTTTAGTTGAGCAAAATTCCCCTCAAAGATGTCATCCGATATTCCTTGTTCATAACCCCCTCCTGCGCCGTGCATGTAAATCAAAATCGCGTTCACCTCATGCTCGGGTTCCACAAAATAGTAGGGGAGTTCTTTTTGGGAAGATTTAGAATAATAAGTGCGCTCCTCCTCCACCACCCCAGGCTCTGGAGTCAGATCGATAAACTCATGTGTCTCTAAATCAAAGGGGCCAAAGTACATCGGCCCGCGAGCATTAATGAAATCATAAATGAAGTATTTATCTTCACAAACATAAGCTTTCCGATAAATATCGCCTACAAAAATGGAGCCAATCCCCCCAATTTTAAAGAGATAAAATTCTTCTGGATCCGTCTCATCAAGGCATTTCTTTTCAGGGTGCTCATCTTCGATAGGTCTAGCAAAAAAATTCTCTTCCAAGACCTGCTTGTTAACTTCGAATGTATGGGTTAACTCTGTCTCAGGATCATTATAAGGGATGTCATAGTCATTTGGGTAAACCCTATTACAACCCGTCAAAATCAAAATCGCCAAAATGAGAAGTGATTTTTTCATGAAGAGCTGCTAGTTAAATCAAGAAGTTCATGAGTGCTCAAATCAAAGGGGCCATAAAATAAAGGTCCTTGAGCTAAATCAAAGGCCCCAATAGCGTATTGATCGTCACAAATAAAAGCTTGACGACTCGCCCCTCCACACCCTGTTGAAAGAGCAGGGCATTTAACATGCCAGGTCACCAATGGCACTTTCTCTGGAGGAGTTTCATTGAGACAAATATAATCCTGTTTTGTTCTGGAGGTTTCATTAAAAAAATGCCCAAAAAGTAAGTCGTAATAGGCTTCCTGATCTTCTGACAGGTCGACATCAGGATCAGTAAAATCAATTCCGTAGTCATTTTCGTAAACAATAATGGCCGATTGGTCATCTTGATAGACAATGTCGTGCGGCACATCTAAGGCTTCAGATTCCCAGTTGGTACACGCTGATAAACTTAAGGCCGCCAAGATAAAGAGTATTTTTTTCATGATTTGATTTTAGCACAGTGCAAAAAACTTTATCCTCTATCTTCAATCGACAGGCAGCTTCCATCATGGCAGACACAATCTAAGCTTTTATCACCTCGATTCTCACAGTTACAATCACTATCTTGTTCGCAAATTTGAGGTTCGACAACGGGGCAGGTCACAACGCAACTCCCAGCTTGGCAAATGGAACCAAAAGGGCAGTTGGACTGAATCAGGTAATCCATGGGGGTTAGACAGTCCGCATCAGTCTTGCAACTTTGACCTAAGGTGTCTACGTAGACCGCCATATCCTCCGGCGAATTTTTAAAGGAATCGCTACAGCCAGCTAGAATCAAAGTTGCTACAACGGCTAAAAACAGTTTTCTCATGAGGATTTTTCTAAATTTTCTTTCACTCGAAATTCAACCATCTGTTTGATTAAATCAAAAGGAATGGGTTGATCGTGAGGAAGGCGAACCGTGCCCTCACTCAATTCATAATTCGACAGCTCTTTTTTGAAGGCTTGAATCCCAGAAGGAGTGGGATAGAGGCCAATGTGCTTTTTGAAAGCCGCATAGTGCACCAAGTTCCCATTCAATTTAAAAGTCGGTACGCCATACACCATAGCCTCTTCAGCGTCTGGAGCCGTTTTTTGGATCAAGGTTCTCATCTGCTTCAAGCGATCCTGGATCTCCTCAGGAAAGCCAGCGATGTAATCGTTGATTTGTTGTTTTGGGGCTTGAGTCATAGAATTACTTTGATTCCAGTATACCGAAAATGCAATCGCGACTCACTCTATTTTAAATCGGAAGCAAAATCCTGTACACTGAGCTCGTTATTCTTAACAAAAATAAACATGCACATTCTCAAAACCATCCTCGGCCTAGTGGTCCTAGTCATTGGGGTTTACATGATCGCCACCAACTGGGGACCTCTCACACCACCGCTCCTCAGTGGGATTGCTTTCACAATACTCGGGGCTATTCAAACCTGTGTGAGTAGTTGTAAGAAATAGCAAGCTAGCCCAGCTCATAAATCCAAATAATTACGTAATTAATTACGTAATTATTTCAGAGGCCTAGCTACAAGGAGGTTATTTAGAAAAAAGCTTTATCAAAAACCTATCACACACTCCACCTTCACTTTTATAGTCTTGATAGGTCTTATCCCCACCCACTACTTGATCATATATATTGATATAATTCAGGTGGTAGCTAATCAGTATCAATAAAAAAGCAACTGCAAAAATAAGAGGAATATATAAAATGATACCTCTTTCGTGAAAACGTTTGTACAATAAGGCTGAAATAGAAAGCGATAAGGTAAATAAAATAAAAATGGTTTTGTAGGCAATATCAAAAGCAATACAGCTTGATGTTCCTCCATATTTATTTAAGATAAGGCCAATGCCTAAAAGGCCCAGAAACCCAAATATGATTTGGATGATTTTTAGGACCGTTTTATCTGTTTGAGCAATATCCTCTTTTTTCATGGATCAATTGTAGCATGGGTTTGAGATGGGGCGTCTAGAGATCTCATTCCAATGCCAGGTGCTTGAGTGCCAATTCTAAACAAATCCTTTCATTTCGACCTTGTGGAGAAATCTCATTCTACTTTCTCCATTCCTTTCAGGAGGAGATTTCTCGATGTCACTCGAAATGAAAAAGGGGGTGAGCTGCTGGAGCGTAATTGTAGTGGGCTCCAGCGATTCTCAATGCTGAATGTAAAAAACCAAACGGCTGAACCAGACTGCAAGTCTGCTCCAGCTGAAATAAAGCGCCTAGATTCCTCCACAGGGGTCGGAATGAAAAAGCGCTTTTAAATGATCAAAATGTTGACGAAGGCGAGGTCTGCAGACCTCGCCTTCGGGTTTTCTCACACTTCCTTACATCATCCCCGGCATTCCCATGCCGCCTCCCATCCCCGGCATGCCGCCGCCTCCCATCGGCATCGCAGGCTCTTCCTTTGGAATGTCCGTGATGGCCGTTTCGGTGGTCAGGAACATCGCAGCCACAGAAGCAGCGTTGGTCAAGGCATTACGAGTCACCTTTTTAGGATCGATGATCC
>JAUHWS010000037.1 GCA_030427295.1 bacterium
TAACAAACACAGTTGACCATAAAATATTTAACCCCAGAAAACTCGCAAGGAGTGGGGTCGCTACCGCGCCAGGAGCAGCAAATAACAAAAATAAGCCTACTCTCAAATCTTGATCTAACCCAAAAGAAAGGAGGTAGAAGGCAACAGGTAAAATCAGAATATTTAAAATAACAAAGAAAATCATTCGTCTGAAATTCTTTTTCAGGTGAAATAATTCGGAAAAATCAATTTTGAGAGCCCCTAAAAATAAGGCAAGCATCAAAAATTCATCCCCATAGCCGTCACCCCATAAAAACAAATTTGGGAGAAGGAAGGCTAAAATAGAAGCAATAACCAGCAGTGTGCCAAAGTGCTTTTGAAGAAAGCTAAGGGTAGATTTCATGATTAATTTTTTAATGCTTCCATCATCTCCACCCGCTTCTCAATCAACTCCCTGGTCCCAATATCTTTCCGATGCGTCACCGGTCCACTCACACTCGAAGCGGCTTTTTCAGCTAATTTTTCCGCTTCCTCCACCGTTTCACCCGTGGCCACAAAAGCCACCGAGCGGCTGCCCAAAATATAAAGCCCATCCTCCCGTTGATCCACCGAGGCATAGTAATAATCCACCCCCTCCGGCACGTCTCCGATTTCAATTTGCTCATTTTTAACCGGCGCACTTGGATATCCCTCCGGCACCACATATTTGCAGACCGTCGCTTTTTTTGAGAATCGAATATCAAGTTGATCCAACGTGCCATCGACTTGAGCTTTCAAAATATCCACCAGATCTGTCTCCAATAATGTGAGGGCATTCATCGCCTCGGGGTCGCCAAAGCGAGCATTGTATTCAATCAGCCGAACGCCCGTTTTAGTCACCATAAAACCCCCATACATGATGCCCACAAAAGGCTCGCCCAATTCTTCCTTCAGTGCTTTGGCCACCTTCACTGTGATTTGGTGCGCCGCCTCCACATCGCTTGCTTCCAAAAAGGGGAGTCTGTCTGGATAACTGTAAGTCCCCATACCCCCGGTATTTGGTCCTTTGTCGCCTTCGTAGGACCGTTTATGGTCTTGAATCGTTGGCATGTCCACTACGTGGTCCCCATCCACAAAACTCATCAAGCTGAATTCTTGCCCAACCAATTTTTCTTCGATCACCACATGCCCATCTGAATCAATGAATTTTTTCGCCGCCTCCAGACCTTCTCCTGCGCTTTCAAAATGATCCCCTTGTACCAAAACACCTTTTCCTCCATGAAGCCCGTCCGCCTTCACCACAAAGGCTCCCAAATTCTCCACAAATTCAGCCATGCCCTCCTCGGACTCAAACACTTTGAAGCTAGGATTTCCTTCGATGCCATATTTTTTGAGCAGGTCTCGCGTGAAGCCTTTCGAACTCTCCAATTGCCCCATCTTTTTTGTCGGCGAAGCGCAGGAGATTCCAGCGGCCCTTAAAGCATCCACCACCCCATTGGCAATAGGATTCTCTGGGCCAACAACCGCCAGCTCCGCTCCATTTTGCTCTGCAAATGCCACGATGGCCTCATTATCCTCCAAATCTCCCACATGGTAGGTGGAGGTCAAAGATTCCATACCAGGATTCAAGGCATTGCCAAAGACCAGCAATTCCTCACACTGAGGAGATTCAGCTATTTTTTTGGCCAGGATATGCTCCCGGGCCCCATTTCCGATGAGTAAAATTCGCATCTATCAAGGGTTACAAATACCAAACGTCAAATACAATTCAATTCCAGCTGATCCCCATCGGCCGTCGACCCTTCCGTCTGAAAAGCAAATCGCTCCTCTTCCACCCGTTTCAAAACCGCCTCCGTGATATTTCCAGCTGGGTAAGGACCTCCCATCGATGACCAACAGAAGTCTTTGATCTTTTTATTTCCCTCACGAGCCGCATCCAGTAAGTCCTCTGTTTTTTGATAATAAAGTTTATCCACCCCAATCGCTTTGGCAATTTGAGGGATGGTCAATCGATTGGCAATCAATTCCTTTCGAGTCGGCATGTCAATGCCGTAAACATCCGGGTTCACAATCGGAGGAGCGGCCGAAGCAAAATAAACCTTTTTAGCGCCCGCCTCACGGACCATTTCTACAATCTTCCGACTGGTGTTCCCTCGAACGATACTATCATCCACCAAAAGGACATTCTTTCCCTTAAATTCAAGCGGGATCGTGTTCAATTTATAACGAATCGACTTCTGTCTCAAATGCTGAGAAGGCATGATAAAGGTCCGTCCGATATAACGATTTTTCACAAACCCTTCACTATACTTTACTTTCAAAGTCTCTGCCAAGGTCATGGCAATGGGTCGACTGGTTTCTGGGACAGGAATCACGACATCGATCTCAGGCCGCTTAGAATCCGCTTTGATCTGCTCACCCAGCTTCTTCCCCATGCGTTGGCGGGTTTTATAAACACTGATTCCATCGATAAAACTATCCGGGCGGGCCAGGTAAACGAATTCAAAAATACAGGGTGTGGGCTCGGCTTTCACACACTGCTTTGAATGAAGCTTGTGCGTTTTTTGATCAATATAAATGGCCTCCCCAGGATTCACATCTCGCAGGATTTCAAAACCCATGCTCTGAATCGCTACACTCTCCGAAGCGATCAGGTATTCCGTTTTTTGGCCAATTTTTCGATGACCCACAATCAAGGGGCGAATGCCATTGGGGTCTCGAAAGGCCAAAAGCCCATAGCCCGCAATCATGGCCATCACCGCATAACCCCCTTCAATCCGTTTGTAGACCCGAGTCACCGCTTTAAAAATCTGCTCAGGCTTGAGGGTTGGATTTTTCTTGGGTACCTCTTGAATCAATTCATGCGCCAGGACATTCAACAGTAACTCCGAGTCCGAGGTGGTGTTCAAATGTCTCAAATCTTTATCCACCACCTCTTGCTTCACTTTTTTATAGTTGGTCAAATTTCCGTTGTGCCCCAGGGCAATTCCAAAAGGAGCGTTCACATAAAACGGTTGAGCCTCTTCTTCGGTATAACAGCCAGCCGTGGGGTAACGCACATGCCCAATGCCCATATTTCCTTGCAGGCGCAGCATGTTTTTAGTACGAAATACATCCCGCACCAAGCCATTACCTTTTTTGATGTGCACTTGATTACCATCATACGTCGCAATCCCTGCGGCATCTTGCCCGCGATGCTGCAAAACAATCAGACCATCATAGAGGTCTTGTACAACTGGTTGATTGGCGATCATGCCTAGGACACCACACATAGGTATTGCTTATTATGGATTACTTATTGCTCATTACATATCATTCCTCAGGACTTATTTTTCAATGACCCATAAACGTTTAATAAATCACTGCTTTTGCCTTTCAGTCGCGTGTACAGTGTTCAAAATCAAGGCCGCGACCGTCATGGGGCCGACACCGCCTGGGACCGGCGTGATATAGCTAGCTTTTTTAGATACTTCCTCAAAATCAACATCACCGCAAAGTTTACCCTCACTATTTCGATTCATCCCCACATCCACCACTACCACCCCATCTTTGACCATATCCGCGGTGATCAACTTTTCTTTACCGACTGCCACAATCAAAATGTCCGCTCGCTGAGTATGAGTTGCTAAATCTTGAGTGAAAATATGGCAGGTGGTCACGGTGGCATCGCGATTGAGCATCATGGTGCTGATAGGTTTGCCGACAATGTTACTGTGACCCACCACCACCACTTCCTTGCCTTGAATGGGGATGTCATAATGGTCCAACAATTTCACAATCCCTGATGGCGTGGCTGGAGGAAGGTCTTCAAATTCAGAGCTCAAAAACATCTTGCCCAAGTTGTAGGCATGAAAACCATCCACATCTTTTTTAGGATTGATGGCTCGAATCACCTCTGGCACGTAAATATGATCCGGGAGGGGGAGTTGAACAATCATGCCATTGATGGAATCGTCTTGATTGAGCTCTTCAACTTTATCCAGCAACTCTTTTTGAGTGATGTCCGTTGAAAAATTGAATTCTTGATACTCAATTCCAGCCCGCTCACAGGCCCGTCTTTTATTCCTCACGTAAGCCATGGAAGCTGGATTTTCACCCACCAAAATAACCGCTAACGTTGGGCTCAACTGAGCAGATTTCTCTTTGACTGAGTCAATCAATTGAGTGGATAGCGCTTTACCGTCAAGTATTGTCATAAAATAGTGGTGGAGAGAAAATTAAAAAACACCCCCCATTACTTGGCTCCATTATAACTTAGTTTTCAAAAAAGACAATGGTTGTTTCGATCTCCCATCCATATACCTAGCCTCTTTATAAAGCTGTGCATCATCTCAATGCCTTTTTTAACAAGCGAGTAGCGAATAGCGAGTAGCGATTAGCTAAAATTAGCTTTAATAAGCCCTCTCTAGCTCTACCGAAGGGGGAGAAAACACTGGGTAATTGGACATTGGAAATTGGTCATTGAGACAAGAGTATATACCCACCCTCTCCCTATCTATATACCTAAGTCTTAAATTTCCAATACTCACCAATTCATTCCAATTCACCCCAAACAAATTTTAAAGTCTAATTCTTAATTTCTAAATTGGTTTGAATTTGCTTTATTTAAGATATTTAGAATCCGAATAAGGTACAAAAATTAAACATTCGGAATTCGGTTTTATTTGGAAATTTTAAATTGGAAATTGGTCATTGATAAAAAGTATATACCAACCTCACCCTAAAGTATATACCCACCCTCCACAAAGAGCTGGGAGCTCGGAGCTGGTCGCTGGGAGTGAAATTCAGCTAAAATACTGTTTAATCTACCAGCTCCCAGCTAAAAGCTACTAGCTCTATAGAAAGCATGTAATTATCCTCAATATTCAGAAGACTATTTTGCTTTAGCAGTGCGCCATTTTCGATAGCCTCCATAGCCCAAGAGGGATAGAAGGAGTAGTCCAAGGGTCAAACCGGGTCCAGATTCGCTCAGTTTGTCAGGCGTGGCGGTGATTACCTCTTGGTTGGAGTCCACGGTTGGTTCTAAGGTCGTGGTCGCTGTAGATTGGACGGAAGTGGCTTCAGGTTCAGACCCAGAAATAAGGTGGGTTTCTGGTTCAGGGGTTTCAGTTGGCTCATCTTGCCCCGGCACATCATCATCGTCACCAGGCACGTTATCACAAGCATCCCCAGCACAAAGGGGTACGTTCTCGCCAGGCGTATCATCACACTCATCCCCAACACACTCGGGTTCAAAGGTCACAATATCCGGATCGCAATCAGGATCCCCCTCGGCACACTCGGGTTCAAAGGTCACAATATCGGGTTCGCAATCCTCGACATCCGGATCACATTCTGGTTCATCACAGTTTTCTGTGGCTGGGTCACACGGTTCATCACAAACGTCCCCAGCTGCTGGATCACACTCCGGCTCATTGTCACAGTTTTCTGTGGCTGGATCACAAGGTTCTTCACTAGGATCACAACTAGGGTCTCCAGCGATACAGCCAGGGTCAAGGGTCACTTCACCTGGTTCATCATCACAATCCTCCACCGCAGGATCACATTCACCCTCTGGCGGTGGACAGCTAGAGTCTGTCGCTGGGTCACATTCGCCCTCTGGGGGAGGGCAACTCGAATCCGTGGCAGGATCACAAGGTTCGTCACAATTTTCTGTCGCAGGATCACATCCATCAACAGGGGGTGGGCAGGTGCTATCGGTCGCTGGATCACACTCTGGTTCTGGTTCATCACCTGGCACACAACTTGGATCCAGGGTCGGATCACATTCTGGCTCGCGAGTAGGCTCATCACAATCCTCCACCGCAGGATCACATTCGGGCTCTGTGTTGCCCGTCGCAGCACCAAAGTCCGCCACAGGTTCGGGTCCGGGTTCAGGTGGGGGGGTAGAAAGGTCCACATCACATCCACCCAGAGTCAAACAGTTATCTTCGGGTTCTGGTTCCGGCTCGGGTTCTGGTTCCGGCTCGGGTTCTGGTTCCGGCTCAGGATTCGGTGTGGGAGTAGGGGATGGGCTAGGATCAGGATTTGGATTCGGATTTGGATTCGTGTCTGTCCCCCCTTCAGTCGGTTCGCTATCACCCCCGCCATTTCCAGCCGTGCTGTCATCACTCGTTGAGTCTGTAATCGAGTCAACAGATCGTGTTTGAGCCAATAGCTCATCACACACTTCTGTTGTAGGATCGCAGGTGTCTGCATCATTATCACCCCGATTGAGAAGGAGTGCCATGATTAAAACAATAACAGTGAGTGTGACCAGCAAAAGGCTGACGCGCGTGATACGATTGGTACCCAGTTTTTTAATCAAATCCATTTTATTTTTTTATCAATATTAAGTAGCGAACACGTAATTTATTGTCGATTGTATAGAAACAATCGAAGGCGTTTATAGGCAAAATATCCACCAATGCTTGAAAGTAGAAGCAATAAATTCAATCCTGGTCCTGCTTCGCTTAATTTAGGGGGCTGAGACGTACTTGTCGTTTCTAGAGAACTGTCTGGGCTGGCACTGGACTCCAGCATTTCTGGTTGTGCTTCGGTGACATCAACCGTTTCTTCTGGGGTCGGTGTGTTGTCTTCAGGAGTGTCTTCTTCTGGTACATCTTCGTTATCGCAATCTTCCACATCTGGATCGCATTCAGGAACTTCATCGCCACAATCCTCGACATCCGGATCACATTCGGGCTCGTTATCGCAATCTTCCACATCTGGATCGCATTCAGGAACTTCATCGCCACAATCCTCGACATCCGGATCACATTCTGGTTCATCACAGTTTTCTGTGGCTGGATCACATTCGTTTTCAGGGGGTGGGCAGTTAGGGTCGCCTGAAGCTGGATCACAGGGTTCATCACAATCCTCCACCGCAGGATCACATTCACCCTCTGGCGGTGGACAGCTAGAGTCTATCGCTGGGTCACATTCGCCCTCTGGGGGAGGGCAACTCGAATCCGTTGCAGGATCACAAGGTTCATCACAATTTTCTGTCGCAGGATCACATTCATCTTCCGGAGTGCCTTCTTCAGGAGGACATTCAATGGGGGCTCCAGAAGCAGGGTCTGCACATTCCTGAGCATGAGCTGGGTTTGGCAAAAGGGCGAAGCTTAAGAAGGCAAGGCTAAACAAGCTCATCAGAATGCCAACAATGCGAGAATAAATGGATGTTTTTGTATTCATTTTTAAATCCTTTTAAGATTTATCCGTCCATAATAACATCTTTTAGAAAAAAAAACAAGTGCTTCTGTCTTGAAATGCCTTCTGTGCATTCAATTCACTCCATTTTTTAAGCTGAATGTCGGTGGATTAAATCATACAAAGTATCAAATTCATAATAGCCCACTTCACTGTTAAAATGACCCGCTCCAGGAATCAAAATAGGGGACACACCCAAATTTCTAGCGAGTTGGATTGTTTTTTCAGGGGCAACATAAGGATCATCATCCGAATGTAAAACATAAAAGTGATGGACATTTTGCTTGATAGCTGTCCAATCAAAAGATCTATCTGAAAACGTTTTCACCACCGGATCAAATTGATTCCCAAGCAAACCCGTAAAACCCGCCACTAAATAAACCGCTTTAAAAGTCTTTTTCTCTAGCACATTGAGCAAAAAAGGAACCCCTAAGCTGTGTCCAATGGCAATGCAGTCCTCCGATAGGTCATAGGATTCAAGCGTGTTGAGCCAATTCTCAAGGGTCTGATCCTCTGGCGTGTTTGGGAACTGGGGGCAAATGACCTCATAACCATCTTCTCTTAGCTTTTCAGCCAACCACGGGAACCAAATCTGATCCGGTTGACCACTCGATCCGTGAACGATGAGCGCTTGTTTCATAGGTATTTAAATGAGAGGGTGGACAATCGACCAAACTTCCTTTGAAATGGCTTCAATGGGACGGTTGGCATCCATCACGTGAACATTTTTAAAATGTAGAGAGGCTTTTTCGTATTGCTTCCAAATCATTTCTAATTTCTCTTTTTCTTCAAACAATTCGAAGGCATCCCCACGTTTATGAATGCGTTCAATGCAAATCTCAGGATCAAGTTTAAACAATAATGTGAGCTCGGGTTGAATAAATTTTTTGTTCAATTCTTTCAGCCAATCCATCTCAACCGAAAGGCCACCGTAAGCCAAAGTAGACATCATGTAACGATCCGTCACAACTATTTTTTCATTTTCCAAAGCAGGTTGAATGACTTGCTTCAAATGTTCAGCTCGATCCGCAGAAAAGAGTAGTTGCAGGCCCTCAGATGAGCAGCTCCACTGATGCTGCAAGGCTTCTCGAATCAATTTTCCAATCGGTGTACCATCAGTCGGTTCCTTGGTGTGAATGGCTGGGTGACCTGCCTCTTCAAGTCGTTTGACCAATAATTTGGATTGAGTCGTGGATCCTGAACCATCCAAGCCTTCAAAGGCAATGAACATAGTAAATGCATTTAATTTAAGATGACTTCATGCTACCAACTCGCCCCAATAGCAGCAAGTTTAAAGCAAGGATTGAAAAGCAATTCTTTCAAACTCTCAAAGGAATGCTATAATGGCATACGATTCTGATAAAAAATAATTAAATGATCATGAAGTCCGTGAACAAAAAAGGTTTACTTATCGCAATCATCTTACTGCCCTCATTGATGTTAGTGGCTTGTGGTAAAGATGAATCAAGGCCCACGCTCGATGAGCGCATGGAGGCCACTCAGGATGAAAAGCCTGCAACCATTCTATTTGAGGGAGAGGTGCAACCCTTAGAAACCACTGACATCTATCAAAAAGGGACTCATCAGCTTCTGGTCGATGAAGAAATCATCTTCTTGCAAAGCCGAACCATTGACTTAAGTGATTACCTCGGAGATCAAGTACGGGTTGAGGGAGAAATGCAAAAGGGAATAGGTTCTACCAAATCAGTACTCAGTGTGATTCAGATTGAAAGACTCGCACAAGCAGATGATTTGGGTGATGAATCTTATCAAAACGAATCCTTTGGTTTAGGTTTTAAATACCCTTCTGCATGGCAGCTGAACGAGGGGGGTGAGGTCATTGGGCTCCAATTTGAACAAAATGACTTAGTTAAGATTACGGGTTTCACTGGTCAGGGTGATTTGGATGAGGTGGCGAGCACGCGGGAAATTGACACTCCTGTTGAGGTGACCGTAGGAGATCAGAGAGCCCTTCGCTACATTCAGGGTTCCAACATCACGGTTTATGTGCCAAACCCACCAAAAGATAGCGTTTATCAAATCACCTTTGCGCCCACCTTGGGTGAGCATTTGGAGGAGAATCAAGAACGTTTTTATGACCTACTCAAAAGCGTTGAACTTTATTACATGACCCCATTGGAAGGGAAAGCTTGTGGTGGAGAGCCTCCCATTGCATGTGATGAAGGTTACGTTTGTCAATTGGGCGATGGGTCAGAATTTGCTGAAGGGGTGTGTGTATCTGTTGATGAGCAGCTGACTGGCAATAGCTGTCCGATCGTCTCCAAGCCGGATTGTGAAGAGTATCGCATTGCGGATTACACCACACGCGGTTGTCCCAGTCGCTATGAATGTGTGACAGATGGAGAAGGTCTAGATCCAAACGGTTCAGATGACACTGGTTCTGAGTCGGACGACGCATCTACCTCAGAAAATTCAATGGATGCCGATTACAAAATTCCTTCCGCCAGCCAGGTCACTCAAGAATACATCAATAAAAAGCAGGGCTTCAAAGTGCTGCTCCCAAAAGAATGGTACTACGCCAGCTTTGGGCCCATAGATGGAAGCGTTTGGACTGTGGGGTTTTTGGATGAAGAATTAGAAGCGGTCGACAAGGCACTCGTGACCTTGACTATTCAAGACACGGCTGGTGGCCAAGCCTCTCGAAAGGTGGGGAATCTCTATTATGTCTTTGAAGGCCCCGAAGATCTGACACCCGTGATGGAAGCCATGGCAAATTCAGTGGGGGAAGTCGATATTGAAGAAGAATAATTTCTTTATTCTGTCAACTAAAAACACCATTCGTTGGCACCCGTGCTTTACATCAAGGCTGGCTTTTGGTAGTCTTCTTGGGCTTAAACGTACCTAACCTTCGCGCATGCACTTAAATGAAATGGCCAGAGAGCTTCAGATCACGACGCAACAACTGCGGCGCGAACTTGAAAAAACCAATTTCGGGATCAATCCCTCAGCGCATGAAATAGACGATGCACTCAGTGCGGGAATCATTCGTTTTTTAAAGGGGCGTATCAAGCCGACTCTTAAAAAAAGACGTGTGGCCGTCATCATGAAGGATGGTAAAGTTGCCCCACAGCCAGATCTAGAAGCTGAATCATCAACTGAAGCTGCTCCAGTGAAGACGGAAGAAGGTCAAAAAGAAAGGCCTAAGCGGGCGATGACCAAAAAGGAGCGAGAGGCAATTGAGGCAGCCAAAAAAGCCGAAGCTGAAAAAACAGCTGAACCGAAGCTTAAGGGCGACAGGGGGCACGTTCCCAAAAATGATCGGCCTGTTGGCAGTGAAAAGAAAAAGCCATCTGTACACGTGAATCGTCGGATTGAAATTAAAGACACGCCGAAGTCCAACGTATCCACCGAAAACCTACCTAAGAACTACTATAAAACCAAGAAAAAGAAACGGCGTAAAGGGGGTAAATCAGAACAAGATGAGCTTGAAATCATTCGTCGACACCCTGGTCGCAAGCCAAAAGTGTCACGTGTGAATTATGCCGAAGAAGACCTAGAGGGCATGACACCAGAAGAAATAGAAATCATGAAAGAGCAAGATCGGGAACATTTTAGGGCTCAAAAAAAACATCGTGCCACGAGTCAAAAACAAGGTCACAAAGCCCAACCTCAAATCAAGGCAAAAACAGGCGTGGTGGAAATTCCATCCATCCTCAGTCTAAAAGAGTTTTCTGAAAAGACTGGCTTGGCCGTCACCGCGGTGATTGCCACCTTGCTCAAAAATGGAGTCATGGCCACCATCAATCAGCAGCTCGATTACGACACGGCAGAAATTGTAGCCGATGAGCTGGGGGTGACCATCAAAAAGCAAGAAGAAGAAGTATCCTCAGAAGATTTGTTTGAAGGTGATCTAACCAAACTCCTTTCTGATGAGAAGGAAAATCTAGTCACACGCCCGCCGATCATCAGTATCATGGGGCATGTGGATCATGGGAAAACCAAATTACTCGATTACATTCGTTCTGCCAATGTTGTTGCGGGCGAATCGGGAGGAATCACACAGCACATAGGGGCTTATCAAGTGAAAAAAAATGATCATTTGATCACTTTCCTCGACACACCAGGTCACGAAGCCTTCACATCAATGCGAGCCCGTGGGGCCAAAGCCACGGACATCGCCATCCTCGTGGTTGCTGCCGATGAAGGGGTCAAACCGCAAACCATCGAAGCCATCAATCATGCCAAAGAAGCCGGTATTCCAATCATTGTAGCGATTAACAAGATGGATAAACCAAACGCCAATCCAGACAAAGTCAAAGGAGAGTTGGTCGAACACGGACTTCAGGCCGAAGACTGGGGGGGAAAAACCATCATGGTGCCCGTCTCAGCTCACACGGGGGAGGGGATTGATAGCCTACTTGAAATGATCTTGTTGGTGGCTGAAGTAGAGGACCTCAAGGCCAATCCAAAACGAATGGCTGTGGGGACAGTGGTCGAAGCCCATCTCGACAAATCTCTAGGGCCAGTCGCCACCATTTTGGTCAACACGGGAACTCTAAAAGTAGGGGACAATGTGGTCGTTGGAACGTCTATCGGTCGTATTAAAGCCATGCACAATCACCTCGGGAAAACCCAAGCCAAAGCCTTGCCATCAGCCGCAGTGCGCATCTCCGGACTGTCCACCGTGCCGCATGCGGGAGATATTTTACAGTCCTTCAAATCTGAAAAGGTCGCCAAAGAAAGGGTGCAGCAGATGCAAGAAATGACCCGTCAACGCGAAGAGAAACTCAGTGGTTCCATGGTCGAACGTTTGGTATCTGGCATTAGCTCTGGAGAAATCAAATTCCTCAAAATCGTCCTCAAGGCAGATACGAAAGGATCACTCGAAGCTATCATGCAAGCGCTCCAAAAAATCAAAGGTACCGACGTGGCTGCCAAAGTGATTCACTTTGGGGTGGGAAATTTCTCCGACACCGATGTGATCATGGCCTCAGCCAGTCAAGCGTTACTGGTTGGATTCCATGTCAAAGCCAGTCCTCATGTTGAGAAATTAGCTGAAAAAGAGCATGTCGATATCAAAAAATATAAAATCATCTATAAGTTAATCGAAGACACTAAGGCTATCTTGTCAGGAATGCTCGAGCCTAAAATCAACGTGATTGAACTGGGTAAGATTGAAATCAAAGAAATTTTCCTCAATAAGAAGAAGTGGATGATTTTGGGAGGAAAGGTGATTGATGGAAAAGTAGAAGCGGGGGCGATGGTCCGCGTGATGCGAGGAGATGAAACTTTATTCGAGGCCGAATTAGAATCCCTCAAGCACGTTAAAGAAGACGTGAAGGAACTTGAAAAAGGCTCTGATTGTGGACTAAAAATCAACACACCCAAGCCAATCGAACCAGGCGATGTTCTTGAAGTCTTCAAGATTGAGAAAATTGAAAGAACCCTAGATTAGTTACAAATTACTAATTACGAGTTACGAATAGTTTAACTCTATTTGACTCCCCTTGACGGGATTTTCTCAATTTACGTAGTACGAATTACGTAGTACGAATTACGCGTCGGTCGGATCTTATTTCACGCTGGAGTAATTTTGTAGATTGCTTCGACCTGCCAATACTGGGATCTCCCCCTAATCTTTTATCCATTTATCAACTCTGCCCCCTCCCTGTGGAGGGGGACAATAAGATGGGTTTGATGGAGTAAGGGGGGAGGTCATGAACAGGCAGTTTAAGTTATTCCAAATACTGACCAGTTTACCAGCTAACAGCTAACAGCTAATAGTTATCAGCTCGAATAAAGTATATACCCTCCATTAAAATCCAAGCCAAGTAAAACTTTACAAATAAATAAAAATAAGCTATAATTTAATATTAAAAAATAGGTAAATTCTGACCTCAAATGCAACTTTCTGTGTTTGGGTTTTTAATAATATCATGTTCCAAGGCCACCTCCATTGCACTTTTGTAGCCTAGGGATTTTCTGTACTTATTGTTGAGTGTATTGATGG
>JAUHWS010000038.1 GCA_030427295.1 bacterium
TCCAAATCTAAAATCACTGTCAGATCAAGAAAGAATAGAATATTTGCAAAAAGAACTTTCACTAGGACACCCCATTATTTTACTGGGAGAAAGAGAAAAATATGAACACTATGTGACGTTGCTAGGATATGATCAAAGCAGCGAAGCATTTTACATTTACGACAGCTTAATGGAAGAATCCGAGCCTGGCATGACCGTGGATGAAAATGGGGAATTCCCTGGAAATCGAAATTATTCAGATCAAGAATTACTGGATTTTTGGAGCGGCAGTGGCATGTACGGGTTATACAAGTGGTATGTTATAGTAGCCTCAACTGACTAATCAAAAAATATGGAACTTGCTTTACCCATTGTCCTCATCGGAATCATCCTTTTCATTGTAGGGAGCCGAACTGAAAACAAGGTTGTCAAATATGTGGGTCTCATCGCCATCATAGTCCCCGTGGTTTGGTTGATCACTATTATGGTAGGAATAACATATTATGATTGGGATTAAAAAGCAGACAATTGAAGCCCTCATGATCTATTAAAAAACCTTCAACATGACTTCACTCAAAAAAGCCATTGGCCAAGGGATTATACTTTGGCTCATTTTGTTCATCGCTGGATTTGCCTTCTTTCCCATCCATGAATCCAACCGAATTCTCTTTGAAAGCCTCATGCCCATCGTCTTAGTGTTATCAACAATGATGTTGGGATCAAATTACCTCAAAAAAAGTCAGTCACCTCAAAACGAAGGATTCAAATTGGGACTCCTCTGGCTCGTCATCAACCTATTGATCGATGCAGGCGTCTTTTTGACCCCCACCTCCATGCAAATGGAACTTGGAGCCTATCTCCAAGACATTGGACTCATTTATTTAATCATCCCCATCATCACCACAGGACTCGGACGTGCCTTGAAATAAAATCCAACATAACCAAAACACATCATGAAAAAATTCACTGCTGGTTTGTTCACCGGCTTTCTAATCACAAGCTCAGGCATTGCAGTAGCTCAAAATCTTTTGTTCCCGGATGTCGACCCAAACGCCTACTACTACCAACCCCTAGAGGAAATGGTCAACCGTGGGGTCATCACCGGCTATCAAGATGGGAGCTTTGGCCCCGATGATCCCGTCACGCGCGCTCAACTCATGGCCATTTTATCACGCTATGATCAAGGGTTAAAAGAAACATATGCTCTTAGAGAAGATGCGGAAACTCCAGAAAATGATCTAGTAAAATGGGAAGGAGATGGATATGTTTTTGACTACCCAACCACCTACACCGCTGATGAAAGAGGCTTGTGGACCATTGAGGAGTACAACCGCTATCTCAATCCACCGGATGGATGTAGTATATGTCATATCCCCCACTACGAAGTATACTCTGAAATGACTGAATTAAACTTGGAGGAATATGTCACCCAAGACCTTGAATTCCCCTGGTCTACCTTTGAAGAAGTAAGAAATCTAGCAGGCATTTATCCTAAAGAAGTGACCATTGGCCAAAATGAATTTATAAAAGTTCAAGTCAATGAAAATTTCAACACAACAAGTTATTACGCCTTGAAAAATGGAAAAGTCATCCGATTCAGAATATACTTTGAAGACCGGGACACCACAGAACTTCAAGAAATGATGAAAAGCCTTACCATTGAATAAAAAATGGAAAAATCATTAAAAGTCACTGGCATCGTTGAAATTTTTCCCCTCGAAAACCCCTGGGTCTACATTCGGGTCCCCAAAGAATACACCGAAATGTTTAAAGACATCGCCGAAAGAGGATTGGTCCCCATCACCGTCACCCTAGGCTCTAGCACGTGGGACACCTCCCTTTTGCCCATAGGAAATGGCACGCAATTCATCGCTCTAAAAAAAGCGGTGAGAAAAAAGGAGAGGATCGAAGTGGGCGATTCAATTGAGCTCTCTTTTATCCTCAGAAATCCTTAAAAAATGATTCGACTAAAGCGTGTTTACGAAAAAGTAAAAAAAGAAGACGGGGTCCGAATTCTAGTCGATCGGCTGTGGCCAAGAGGCATTTCTAGGGTGGAAGCTAAAATCGATCTGTGGTTAAAAGAAATCGCACCCAGCAATGAATTAAGAAAATGGTTTAAGCATGACCCTCAAAAATGGGGGGACTTTCAAAAAAAATACAAAAAAGAACTGGCTAACAAGCAACATTTAAAGAATGAGGTTCAATCCATTGAAAAAGAAAAGGGAACAGTAACTCTAATCTACGCCGCAAAAGACACAAAACATACCCATGCACGTGTTTTAAAAGACTTTTTATCTAAAAAATAGCAAACTGTTGGAAATTTCGACAACAGATTTAAAAACCCATTTTCGATTCGCAACCCATTCGAAAACAATCCGTTTACTATTCGCATCCCATTCGTAATCAGATGATCCCCCCAGCCCCTTTTGGCAAGGGGGAGACAAATACAAAACTAAAACCTCCGCATCCCATTCGTAAACCATACGTAAACCATACGTAAACCATTCGCATCCCATTCGTTAACAATCCGCAACCCATCCAGAAAGATAAAGAACTATTCAAAATGAAAGTTTGAGAGTAAGATACACACAGAAAAATCAAAAATCATGAAAAACAAACACAACATCATCAGTGGCCTTATGGGGGTCTTTTGTTTAGCCTGGATGCCAAGCGCCCAGGCACAAGATTACAATGCCGATGTGAATTTAGTCGACGGAAGCATCCGAACCAACAACAATGTCATCGCTGGAGAAACCGTACGCGTTTACGCCACCGTTAAAAACGACTCCTCACAAGACCTCGTGGGCACCGTCAAATTCTATGACGAAACCAGTGGGGCCTTTATTGGAGAAGATCAGCCCTTTTCAGCCATCGGCGGAGGAACCGATGACGTTTTTGTCGACTGGCTCCCCACCGAAATCGGCAACAAAACCCTCACAGCCCGCGTCATTCCCTGGGAAGATAATGGGGACAATCCCAACAACAACAAAGCCACCACCACCATTTATGTCGATCAAGACTCCGATGGTGATGGCACCCCCGACCAACAAGACGTCGATGACGACAACGACGGTGTCAACGATGATGAAGATGTATTCCCTTTTGACAGCCAAGAAAGTGCCGACGCCGATGGAGATGGAATCGGTGACAACGCCGACGAAGACGATGACAATGATGGAGTGCTAGATGTAGAAGATGTCTTCACCACAGACCCCACCGAAAGCAAAGACTCTGATGGAGACGGAGTCGGTGACAACTCAGACGCTTTCCCCGATGATTCCACTGAATCAGAAGACAAGGATGGAGATGGGCTAGGAGCCAATCGAGACCCCAACGACAACAATCAAGGGCCAAAAATTGTATTGAACGATTTTGTTTCAGAGGGGGTCATCGCAGGCAAATCGATCCTCCTAGATGCGTCAAGCAGCACTGACCCTGATGGCGAAATCAAAAGCTACGAATGGGACTTTGGGAATGGATATGAAAAAGGAGAAGCTCAAATGAAACACACCTATCCCGAAGCCGGAGACTACATCTTAAAACTCAGAGTAACTGATGAAAAAGGGGAATACCGCACCTTTCAAGCCGACTTCGAAGTGAAACGTGGATTCAATTTGTTATGGATTGTCCTCATCCTCGGACTCATCATACTAAGTTTCGTAGGAGCAAGGCTAATCAAGAAAAAATCAAAAATAAGCGAAAAACAATGAGGAGTAAATAATGGACAATAGGCAATAAATAATAAGTGATAAGTATTGCACTAGAATTCCCTTGCGAAAACAAAAGAAATAGCGTAGAATCTCCAAGCATTTTAAATGAAAAATCATGAAAACCGGTATTCATCCTCAACTCAACCATGTTGTTTTTATCGACTCAGGAAGTGGTGCTGAATTTGCCACCCTGTCTACACTGACTTCAGAAGAAAAAAAGAAGATCAACGGCGTCGATCATTTTGTAATCATGGTCGATATTTCTTCCGACACCCACCCTTTCTTTACGGGGAAGCAAACCTTGGTCGATACGGCCGGGCGTGTGGATAAATTCCGAGCCCGCATGGAAGCTGCTAAGAAGAAACAAGAAGCAGCACTAGCCAAGCAACAAAAGAAAGCAGACAAAGCTAAAGAAACACCGGAAGAAGCCATCACTCGAAAAGCTAAGGAAAATACTGAAAAAAAGGCAGCTGAAAAAGCCAAGAAAGAGCCAGCCAAAAAAGCTCCTGCAAAGAAAGCAACTGCTAAAAAAGAAGTGAAAAAAGAAGAAAAGAAGGCTGAAGAAAAGGTTGAAAAAGAGAAAAAAGAGGATAAAGCTGAGAAAAAAACAACTAAGAAGAAAGACGAAAAAACCTCTGAATAAATCAACCCCAAACCCGCTTCCTAAAAGCTTGCATAAGCTTTTGGGTTTTTGGGCCTGGCTGCCCTTTTGTAATCAATTGACCATCAATTTTAATCACCGGCAAAATGCCAGAGCTGGTCTGTGTAATAAAAACTTCATCTACCTGCAAAAAATCCTCCAAAAAAATGTTAGCAAATTGACAGTTTCCATCCAATTCCATCACCGTTTGACGCGTGATCCCCTTTAAAACATTTTGGCCGCACGTATACAAAACCCCTTCCTTCACCCAAAATAAATTGGCATAACTACACTCACGAACCAATCCCTGCTGAGTGACCAAAACCGCATCATAAGCACCTTGTTTTTGAGCTTGTTGATGGGTCAAAAAAGTCATCAAATCACCGAGCTTTTTGATGTGAGGCAAGGTTCGTTCACCTTCAACATGAATCAATTCAATCCCCTGCTCATAAAAAGAGTGGGGCTTTTCAGCTAGTGGAGTAATCATCAAAAAAACATGGTCATCCGCCAAGGTCACTCGAATGCGACTTTCTCCAGAAGGAACCTCATTCAAAAGCGTTGCCACAAAATCAAGAATGGTATTTTTCTCATGGGAAAGCACCATTCCAATGCCTTCTGCGGAACGAAATAAGCGGTCCAAGTGATCTTCCATCCGAAAAACCTGGCCATGATAAGTTCGCATGCTTTCGAAAACAGCAAAACCATTGACCACAGCCTGGCTAGCTAATGGAAGACAGGCCTGAGAGGGGTCAACGGAGTCCCCATCAATAGAAACAAGCATGGCAATCAGTTAAGAGACATTCTTCCCGTTCATTCTAGTGCATTTGATTGACTGCGTAAACCAACAAGCGTAGGGGGAAAATTCGGGAATTTTAGTTTTTTAAAGAGCGTATCATGAAAAAAGACAACGAGGTCGTCACTAAAAAAATGCTGGACGAAGCTAATAATAGCTTAAGCAAAGATTTAAGAAAGGAAATCAAAGAAGCAGAAAATCGATTGGATTAAAAAATTGATCAATTAGAAGGGGAGCTTGAATCTGAAGTCGATCGCCTAGAAAAGATGATTCATAAAAATTACAAAAGCACGCAATACAACGGCGTTATGTTGGAAGCCATTGAAGGCAAGCTAGACATGACCCTAGAAATTCTAGTCGGAAACCAAGATACCATTCGAATTTACAAAGAAAAATGGCAAAAAGAAGAGGATCACATTCAATCGATTCCCAGCATTCGAAAAACTGTTAGAGATCATTCCAAGTGCCTCAAAAAACTCGAAGCTAAAGCCGCCTAAAACCCTCAAAGCTCGATATAGGTTTTTTCCTGAAGCGCGGTATCGTTCGGCAACTCTCCAAATTGACAAGTGTCACAAGTCGCTTCCAAATTGACCCAACGTCCATTTTTGTAATCAGGAATACTGACCTGAGCATAAGCATGGCCTGGAACCAACACCAAACGAACATCATTTCCAATTGCTTTTTGCAATGTCATCAAAAGAACGGCCATGTCCTCACAATCGGCTCCGCCTGTTTTTAAAGTGATCAAGGGATTTTCTAAGGCATCATGAAAACGTTCGTCAGGGACGTAATCAATCTCATCCCGCACAAAATAAAATAAGGCTTTACTCTGACATAAGCGGTCGGATTTCAGGCAAGATTGGGCTACAACATAATTAGCCACCTGCTTGATGGTGGAACGAGTGGATTCAAACACCTGTGCTAAATCATCAGGACGATGAGACGAAAAAGCCTCTGTCGAATCTGTGGATAAAAAATCAGAAACATCTTCCAAATGAGGAACGTTGACAGGTTCAGGTCGAATCCAATGAAAAGCAGCCTGAACTGAAAGTAAAATCAATGAAAACGCCGCCAAAACAGCCGTTAATTTCAGCCAAAAAGTGTGTCGAGTGGACTGAATCGGTTCAATAGGATCAGGTAAATTCATTCAATGGCTGTTAATTGCATGCTCAAGTCTAAATGGGGCGCCGACATCGTCAAGCCCCCTGAAGAAATAGCATCAATACCAACTAAATTATAATGAGCAATATTGGATTCATTGACACCTCCAGACACCTCAACAGTCACACCAAAAGCCTTCAAGGGCTTGAGTACTTTGCTAATTTCAGCGGGTTTAAAATTATCCAGCATAACAACGACATGCTTTCGGTCGGTCACCAATTTCAAAAGCGACTCATAAATTTCAAGAAATTCATTCACTTGTTTTTCAGATTCCAACTCAATCTCAACAAAACGAACCTTATCCAATTTTTTAAGAGAGGCTTTGAGACTCCGTTCAAAGTTTTTCGCAAGTTCAATATGGTTTTCTTTCACTAGGATCGCATCCGACAAATTAAGCCGATGCGTTCCTCCCCCACCAACCACCACAGCTCGCTTATCCAACATCCCCCAAAGCGTTTTTCGAGTAGCCAACAATTGAATAGAAGAATCCAATTTAACAACCATTTTTTTCGTCTTCGTAGCAATACCGGACATACGCTGCAGAAGATTGAGCAAGGTTCTTTCTGCAGCTAAAAGTTGAGAAGCCCGCCCCTCAATCATCATGATTGTATCTTTCTTTTGGATGAGATCCCCATCCTGCTTAGACTCAAGCAAGGTGAGACCAAGTTGATCCAAAAACCACTCTGCCTCTTGTATACCAGCCAAAACGCCTTCTTGGCGAGAAAAGATCAAGGCCTGAACCCTCTCTGAAGCCCGCCCTAAAAAAGTTTTCGTTGTCACATCAGCTCCAGGATCATCCAAAAGATAAGAGTCCCACAAATAAACCTGCAAAGCCTTCAAATAGGCTTTGTTGGAAGGCTCCAATGCAGAAGCAGCATTCATGAACATGTCTTTTTCTTTTAGCAAGCAAATAACAAAATCTTGTTAAAAGTATAACACAAATGCCCAGAAAAAAACTACTAGACAGCCTTTTTGGACGAACGTCTTAGCTTAGAAATTTCAAGTTTTTTAACCACATTCTTTTCAATACGCCTCACTCGAATTTCAATCTCCTCAATACGAAAGGCTTCATCCGTCTCGGGAAAGCGCTTCAATGCCTCGAGAACAACTAAGCTAAGGACCTTATGATCAGGATAAGGAATAGAAACTCCCAAAGCTTCATTAAGTTGAGCCACCCGAACCTGTCCATCCACCTCCCACAAGTTTCGGCTCACTTTTTTAATCGAAGGCTCAGCCTTTTTTTGCTCCATTTTAACCCCCGTGATTTCTTCCATTATACTCGCCATGGTCACCATGCCAACCGTCTGGCCAAATTCATCAATCACAATGGCTGATCGACGATTTTTATCCCGCAAAACTTTAAAAAGCTGAATAAAGGTGGCTGTTTTAGGAACCACCACAGGCTGAAGCAAACGTTGGCCCACAAGGGGATGTTTCTTCCGAGAAATACGAATCAGCTCAAGAAGCTCATAAAGCTTGATATGCCCTTTAATCGCATTGATATCCTCTTCATAAACAGGATATTCTGGATGATGATTTTGATTCAAAAAATCAATTAAAACCTCTCGTTTAACATGAACGTCGATAGCTGCAATATCTTTGAGAGGAATCATGACCTCCTTCACCTTCGCCTCACCAAAACGTAAAACATGTTTCAAAAAGACATCTTGCCCCTCTTCAATCACCCCTTCACTCGCCCCAATTTCAATCAAGGCTTCAATTTCTCTACCACTGGTTGATGAAAGCTGGTCTCGATCAATTTTAAAGAGGCGTGAAAAACCATTGATAATCAATTCAAAAAAGAAGATAATCGGCCTCATGACCGTAACAAAAAGCAGAAGAGGGTAAGCCACCACCCGAGAAAATTGCTCAGGAAAACCCAAGGCAAATGTTTTAGGAAGAATGGTCCCAAAAATAATCAAAACAAGGGTAAATGGAATGACGAGCCAATTGACCCGATCCTCGCCAAGCAATTGAATAGCCCAAATGGTAGATAAGAAGGTCGCAATGATATTGACCGTCTGATTCCCCACCAAAACAGAGACAAGCACGCGCTGAGGAGTGCGCTTAAGCCGTGCAATGGCATCACTGGCAAATTTACCGTCCTCTTTTAAAGCCAGCACCTTGGCACGATTAAGGGACGTTAGAGCAATTTCTGAGGCAGAAAATACCCCAGAAAGCACAACAAGCAAAATGATGATGCCAAAACCTGCCTCCATAAATAAATATTAATCCCTTAATTATAACAAAAAAACCCATAAAAAACAACCCTCCATTATAAAATAACTGGCTAATAAAAAAATCCCTGCCAACAAAAGCCGGCAGGGATAAGCTTAGCACGTCTCATCAGTGTCATCCTCCCCCTCATCTTGAAAGTCAAATTCACAATAGCATTCACAAATTGGCTCAATACACGTATCACAGGGTGGGCATTGACTGCCACAAGAACACGCTTTTTTCATTGCTGGTTCACTAAAGGATTATTTCTTCTTAGTGGTCTTTTTAGCTGGGGATTTCTTAGCTACAGGTCTTTTTTGCTGCAGTTTTTTTAGCAGGTTTTTTGGTAGCCATATCATAGAAAATTAAAAAATAATATTAGCCGAATTATCTTCCTTTTTTAAGGAAAGTCAATAGCTAAAAAATGGCTTAAATAAAAGGAAAAAAGGGTAAAATAGAAGATCCTATTGAGCTGCCTCAAGAGTCACTTCAATTTTCATGGTTTCACCTGAGCGCCAGATGGTTAAAATAACTGGTTCATCAATAGGTTTTTGGGCCAAAAGATGGTGAAGAGGATGTTCTAAATCAACCGTTTCACCATCCACCTCTAGAATGACGTCTTTTATTTTCAAACCTGCCTTGTCAGCAGGACTGCCAGGAATAACCGCAAATTCACCCTCAGCCTCATTACCCACCAACACAGCACCCCCTTCAACCTCAATTTGAAGTTCATCAGCTTTTTTTTCATCAAGCATCATAAAACGAACGCCTAAGTAGGGTCGAATAATCTCACCTGTCTCTTCAACGGTATGAATGAGTAATTTTACGTCATTGATCGGAATGGCAAAGCCGATTCCTTCCCCATTGGCTGCAATAGCGGTGTTGATACCCACCACTTGTCCTTTCAAATTGACCAAAGGGCCACCACTATTTCCAGGATTAATCGCAGCATCCGTTTGAATCAAATTCACCAAATCCTCACTCGATTGCAAAGAACCAGCGGTAATATTTCGCCCCATACCACTCACCACCCCTGTTGTAACTGTGTTCTGATATTCTGCCAAAGCATTTCCAATGGCCACGACTTTTTGACCAATTTGAAGTGCATCCGAATCACCCAGTTCTACAAAGGAAAGACCTTTAACTGGATTCTCTTCTGTTTCAATCAAACGGAGTACGGCAAAATCACTCAAGGTATCTCGAGCTAAAACATCCGCTTCAAATTCACGTCCATCGCTAGTGACAACTGTGTAAGACGCTTCCTCGTCATCCACCACGTGTCGATTCGTGACAATCAAGCCATCCTCAGAAATAATAAAACCACTACCCCCACCCACTTGAACGCGCTCACTTTTAATATTCCCCTCCTCATCGCGATCATACTCTTGATAAGGAACCCCAAAATTAAAAAAGGGATCATTACCAAAAGGTAAAAACCCTTGACGATACAAGGGGAGGTCCTTTGAAACAACAATACTCACCACACTCGGGCTAACCGATTGAACCGTGTCAATTACTTGAGATTCTTCAAGATATGACGTTTCTTGAGCAGTGGTTTCAGATTCATAGTCTAACAGCGAGGCCTGAAGCTGAGTGCTCGTTAAATAAGAGCCTGCAATGCCGCCAAGCAAGGCCGAGCTAAGCATGAAGGCAAAAATCTTTGCGGGCTTCAATGGAGTATTTTCCATAATCACTTAAAGTTACAAAATATTCTCTTGCAATCCTCATTATATTAAAAAAATTAAAAAAATCAATCCTAAAAAACACGGAAAGTGACTTGTAAACAAAGTCAAACTGGCTATAATTTAAAATGATGAAAAAAATACCTCAGCACTACTGGTTCATTGTTCTAGCCATCCTATTTTTAACAGGGTGCCAATTTGCTGGAGTAGAAACACCAAGTGACCCACCAGGCTTTTTTATAGGGATATGGCACGGCATTTTAGCCCCCTACACCCTAATTGTAAGATGGTTCATCGACATTCAAATGTATGAACTGCCCAACAGTGGATTTGGCTATGACATTGGCTTCCTAATTGGCCTAATCGGATCAGTCCCCGTGGGATGGTTTGCCACCCTCATCGCTTTGGGATTTTACTTTTTTGTTTAGTTAAAGATGAAAATCACCAGCCCAGCCTTTCAAAACAACGAAGTCATTCCAGATAAATACACCTGTGATGGCGAAAACATCAGCCCACCATTGGAATTTTGGGAAATACCAGAAGAAGCCAAGTCATTGGTACTGATCTGTCATGATCCAGATGCCTCAAAAGAAGGCGGTTGGACACATTGGATCGTTGCCAACCTATCACCCAAAACCACAAAGATCAATGAAAACCAAAAACCAGAATCAGGAATAGAAACAACCACCGACTTCAGCAAAAATGAGTATGGAGGACCCTGCCCACCCAGCGGAACCCATCACTACATTTTCTATTTATATGCCCTCCATTCAAACATCGATGTAAGAAAGGAAGACACGAAAAATGACGTGGAGGGAAAAATGCGTGAGTTAATCCTTGAAAAAGCTGAATTAATCGGTTTGTACCAGGGCAAAAATTGAGAATAAAAGCGTGTCCAAAAAGAAAGAGGAATGAATAAAAAGTGAATCAAGCATCATGTCTACAATGAGAAAAATTTCATAATTATTTTAAAGAATTTTAATTTTAGCTTGCATTGTTTTGAAAAAAGTGTTAATTTGTCTGCCGACCTAATTTTTTAGGCTTAATATAGGAGAAAAAACAATTAAAGAAAATAAAAAGTTGGACACAAAAACTCAAAAAAGTGAGCCTTTTTCCGCACCATCAGCTTGACAAAAAAGGTGTCTAGCTCTAAAAAGGTTATATTAGTAGGGCAATTGTCCAACTTCTGTCTAATAAATAAGTCAATTATTTAAACCCAAATCTTAATTTTTTAACTCTACTATTATGATGAGTTACCTTCCTAAAATAAGGGTGTTGAAAGCAGGTGCTATCCTGACAGCACTCTTATTCATATTTACGTTAGCTTTTCAAAGCTTCGTAGGTATAGTTCTCGCCGAAGACAATGACAAATACACCATTTGTCACGTCGCGGGACAAATGGACAATCCAGCCAATTGGAATGTCCTTAGCCTTCCTTATGCAGCCGTATTTGGAAATGCCGGCCACTTCGAAGAGGGCGGTACCCCAAATGCAGGTCATGAAGAAGACTTTATTATCAATGGACCCGCTCCATACGACAACACCGGTTTCACCGAAGAAGATTGTCGTCCTGACGGTGAAGAAGAACCTGAAGAAGATCCAGTTTATGCATGTCACTTGATCAACGGTCAAGAATATGCATTGGTTGAAATCGAAAGTGTCGAAAATCCAGTGGACGAACTCAACGTGAATCATGCTGATCACGAAGATGATGTCATCCCTGCCACCGACACCAATATGGATGGTCTAATCACTGTAGAAGACTGTCCAGAAGTTGATATGGGTGACGGTGACGATGATGACGACGACGATGATGATGATGACGATGATGATGATGACAAAACTCCAATCTGTCACCGAACCAATTCAGAAAACAACCCTTACGTTGTTCTCTGGGTAAATGACAATGCTATCGATGGTGAGGGTCAAAACGACCACACCCACCATGTAGTTGATGATAACCACCAATATGGTGATATCATCCCAGCTGTTGATCTAAACAATGATGGAGAAATCACTGAAGATGACTGTCGTCCTGAGGATGACGGTGACGACGATGACGATGATGATGATGATGACGATGATGACGATGATGATGACGATAAAGGATACCTATGTCACTTTGAGAACCCAGATGAAGATCCTTTCCAAGTTCAACTTCTAGAATTGCCTCAAGCAGCCATCGACAACCATCTTGAACAACACGATGCTGATCTAGTGCCTACCGATCAAAACAATGACGGTGAGATCACTGAAGAAGATTGTTTCCCTGAAGACCATGGAGATGATGATGACGATGATGACGATGATGACGACGATGACGATGATGATGACGATGACGATGATGATGATGACAAAACTCCAATCTGTCACCGAACCAATTCAGAAAACAACCCTTACGTTGTTCTCTGGGTAAATGACAATGCTATCGATGGTGAGGGTCAAAACGACCACACCCACCATGTAGTTGATGATAACCACCAATATGGTGATATCATCCCAGCTGTTGATCTAAACAATGATGGAGAAATCACTGAAGATGACTGTCGTCCTGAGGATGACGGTGACGACGATGACGACGATGACGATGATGACGATGATGATGACGATGATGACGATGATGACGATGATGATGACGATAAAGGATACCTATGTCACTTTGAGAACCCAGATGAAGATCCTTTCCAAGTTCAACTTCTAGAATTGCCTCAAGCAGCC